>PMZS01000228.1:191-7600 GCA_003170115.1 Spirochaetaceae bacterium | reverse complement strand
CCGTTGAACGAGAGAAGGGCGCCGCCTCCCGCCCATGGAATCAGGCAGAGAGCCGTCACGACTCCCGCAAGCCCCACGACCGGTCCCGCCCGGAAAACCCACCCCGTCGTCCGGCTGTATACCGCTCCTTTTCCGAGGAGCTTGGCGATGTCGAACCATGCCTGCAGGAGGGGCGGGCCCCGCCTCCCTGCGAAAACCGCCTTCACCCGGCTCACGATCCCCGGTATGAGCGGAGCAAAGATCAGGGCTACGCAGAATTGGAACACGGCGAATAGAGTTACCGCCATTGCATTACCCCAGCTTCCAGACCAGCAGGATGAGCAGGGTCACCGCGAGGTAGAGAACGTAGAGCTGCAGCCGTCCATGCTGGAGCCAGCGCAGCCGGGAGAGGAGCGCCCCGATCCCGGCAAAGGCCGGGCGGAACATCCCCTGGGTGAAAATGTCCGGCGTGTGAGTCGAGAACTCCGCCTTCACCGGGAAGAATGCAGAGATTGGAGTCCACCGTCGGTGCGTGGCCAGGGGGAATCGGAACATGCCGACCAGGGGCTGCGCAAAGGAGGAGGAGGTGTACTGCATCCGCGCATCCGGCATCGTGTAGCCGCAGTCCCAGGTTCCCGCGCCGCGGACGCTGCGGCGGGAGAGCAGCACTGCGCGCAGAATCGTGAGCCCGAGAACCAGGGCGACAAGCACTCCCGCCGCGAGGGCCACCTTCACGAATACCGCTCTCGTGCCTGACTGGATCAAGGCGGCAGCCGCGGGGGCGATGCCCGCGATTGCCGCTGCAAGGGGGGCGAGGAAGGAAAAAGCCAGCGAACCGAAGATACCGATCGCGGCGCATGCCGCGGCGAGGATCACCACGGGCACGGTCATGGACGCGCCGGCCTCTACGGCGGCGGCGGCCGCGGGGGTGCGGGGCTCACCCAGGAACGAGATCCCGAACGCCTTGGTGAAGCAGGCCACGGCGAGGCCCCCGATGAGCGCGAGGGCCGCCACGACGATTCCCGCGGCTGCCGCCTGCGCCGCCGGGCCCGCGGCGGCATTGTAGGCGCCGAGGAAGACCAGGAGCTCGCTCACGAAGCCGTTCAGCGGCGGAAGCCCACAGATCGCCGCCGCGCCGATCAGGAACGCCGCCCCGGTCAATGGCATCCGCCGCAGGAGCCCGCCCAGCCGGTCGATTTCCCGCGTGCCGGCCGCGTGGGAGGCGGCGCCGGCTCCCATGAAGAGAAGCCCCTTGAAAAGAGCATGGTTGAGCACATGCAGGAGTCCGCCCGCGAAACCGAGGAAGGCCACGGTCGCCGAGCCGAAGCTCAATCCGAGCAGGCCGACCCCGAGACCAAGGCAGATGATGCCGATGTTCTCTACGCTGTGGTAGGCGAGCAATCGCTTGATGTCGTGCTGGGCCAGGGCGAAGAGGACGCCCACAACCCCTGACACGGCGCCGATGCAGACGAGCGTCCAGCCCCACCAGGCCGGCGGCGCTCCAATGAAGGAGAGCACGCGCACGATCCCATAAATGCCGGTCTTGATCATGATGCCGCTCATGAGCGCGCTCACGTGGGAGGGAGCCGCCGGGTGAGCATCCGGAAGCCAGACGTGCAGAGGGACGAATCCTGCCTTCGTGCCGAACCCGACAAGCGCGAGCAGGAACACGGCTGAGGCGGCGCGCTCAGAAGCACCGAGGTTCAGAAAATCGAGAGAGCCGCGTCCCCCCAGGACGAGGAACATCACACACAGAAAGGCCGTCCCGATCTGGGTTGCCACGAGGTAGGTGATGCCCGCCTGGCGCGTCTCCTCCCGTTCGTGCTCGAAAGTGACCAGCTGCCAGGAGGAGATGGACATGATTTCCCAGGCGAAAAGGAAAAGCACTGCGTTCCTCGCCAGGACCACCAGCGCCATGCTCGACACGAGCAGACCGTAGAAGAGCCAGTGGGCGGCCACGCCCCTTCCGTGGTGGGCGTGGGAGAGATACCCGGCGCCGAACACGGCGCAGACGGCCGAGAGCCCGTAGATCGGGAGGAGGAAGAACCCGGTGAGAGGATCGAACCCGACCGAAAAAGATGCCCCGATCACGGTGTTCCAGGGCAGGGTGAGGGAGGACGAGTCCCCGAGGACGAGCGCCGCGATTGCGGTTCCAAGGCCTCCGACGCTGGCCACGCATATCCCGACGGCACCCACGGCGCGTGCCGCCCGCGGGGCGCCCGCCAGGGAAACCGTCACGAGTCCCACGAGCACCAATGCAGCGAGGGGCAGGAGGAGGAGCAGGATCACGCGTCTCGCTCCCGTGGCGCGGGCTTTGCTCCCAGGTCCACCGTCCGGGCGCCATCCAGCAGCGTTTCACGCGCTGCCTGTTCCAGGACCGGAACGCTGAACCGCGGCTGCCGAAGCCCGTACGTCAGCCGTGAGAGGAGGTGGAGGTGCGCCTGGACCGTGGGACTGACGAGGGTGAAGAGCGTGTGAACCGGCTGCCCGTCGATGGCGCCGAACTCCACCGGCGTCTCCAGGAAGCACAGTGTGATCATGGGCCAGGGAATGTGCAGGACGATCGGGTTGCGCACGTGGGGAATGGCGATTCCCCCGCCGAACCCGGTGGACCCGAGGGACTCACGAGCAAGGATGACGCTGAGCAGGAACTTCCGGTCGACTTCCTCCGGCAGCCGCATAAGCTCAACCACTGCTTCGAGGACCTCGTGCTTCGTCCCACCCGAAACGCGGTAGTGAATGCCTCCGGCCTTGATGGCATCGGCAAGACCCGGAAGCGGTTCCTCCCCGGCGGCTTCCGCGAATATATCCGGGGACACGCCCACGCGCTTCGCGGTTGCCCATTCCAACAGCTCGGCGCGGCTGAACCGGTAGAGATCGTTGATCCGATAGGCCGGGATTTCCCCTTGCCTGATCCACCGGTAAATCGTCTTCTCGGACACGGCGAGAAGACGGGCTGCTTCCTTGACGTTGATCTGCATCGTGATTATGGCGCCGTTCCTGTCTCAGCAACGGACATCGCGCACAGAATGTCCCAGCATGACAATCGCGTCAAGCGAGGGCGTGACCTGCGCTATAGAGCGGTCGCCGGTGTGGCAGCACCTGTCAACACGCCCAGATGTACATTTGAGCGTGCTCGCGAATACCGCACGAGCGGCGGACAGGGTTCCGGCCGTGGACACGGAAAGGGGCGCTGACTACACTGGCTCCACGCGGAGGAGCGAATGGCCGAGAAGAGGCTTCCGTTTACGCGGGAGAAGCTCGAGAGAATCATCCAATCCCATCCCACGCCGTTTCACATCTATGACGAAAAGGCGATACGGGACAATGCGCGCGCGCTGAAGAACGCCTTCTCCTGGGCCGAGGGTTTTCGAGAGCACTTCGCCGTCAAGGCCTGCCCGAATCCCCACATCGTGGCGATCATGAGGGAAGAGGGTTTTGGCGCGGACTGCAGCTCGATGGCGGAGCTCGTCATATGCGAGAAGGTGGGCATTACCGGCGAGCTGATCATGTTCACCTCCAACGACACCCCTTCGGCCGAATACGTGAAGGCGAAGCAGCTCGGCGCGATCATCAACCTGGACGACATCACGCACATCGATTTCCTCCAGAAGCATGCCGGCCTCCCGGACGTCATCTCCTTCCGCTACAACCCCGGGCCGCTCAGGGAAGGCAACGTCATCATAGGAAAACCAGAGCAGGCCAAGTACGGGTTTACCCGGGATCAGCTCTTCCAGGGCTACCGCATCGCGCGGGACAAGGGAGTGAAACGCTTCGGGTTGCACGCCATGGTCGTTTCGAACGAGCTGAATCTCGACTACCACCTGGAAACCGCGCGCATGCTCTTCGACCTTGTCGCCGAGATCACCCGGGATGTCGGCATCCGGATCGAGTTCGTGAACCTTGGAGGCGGTTTCGGCATTCCCTACAAGCCCGATCAGACCGCCATCGACTGGCAGGCCCTGGGCAGCGGGGTGCGGGAGGTGTACGACGAGAAGGTGAAGGCGCGGGGCCTTCATCCCCTGCGGCTGTGCATGGAGAGCGGGCGGGCGATCATGGGCCCATACGGCTGGCTGGTGACGCGGGTCCTGCACCTGAAGCACACGTACAAGGATTTCGTCGGATTGGACGCCTGCATGGCCAACCTCATGAGGCCCGGCCTCTACGGCGCGTATCATCACATCACGGTGGTCGGGCGGGAGGGCGCGCCCGCGGACCGGGTCTACGACGTGACCGGGTCGCTGTGCGAGAACAATGACAAGTTCGCCATCGACCGCATGCTCCCGAAAATCGAGGACGGCGACATCCTGGTGATTCACGACACCGGCGCGCACGGGCACGCGATGGGCTTCAATTACAACGGCAAGCTGCGTTCCGCGGAGCTGCTCCTCGGGCCGGATGGGTCGGTGAAGCAGATCCGGCGCGCCGAAACCCTCGACGACTACTTTTCGACGGTCGAGTTCCCCGCGGTATAACGCCGATGCGGCCATGAGCGCGCACGCCGATTTCATCCCCGGGCTCCGGCTGGGACGCATGCTCTACGAGAAGGCCGGCCGCGCGATCGTGGAGAGCGTGGTGCCCCGGGACGCCTGCGCGGCGGCCCTCATCGGCAAGGGCTCCGACGTTCTCGGGTTCGACACGGAGCGCTCCACCGACCATGACTGGGGCCCGCGTTTCCAGGTTTTCCTTCCCGTCGAGGGGTTTGACCGGCAGTCCCGCATCCTCGACGAGGAGCTGGGGAAGCACTTGCCTGCCGAGTTCATGGGGTTCGCGGTCGGCGTGCCTGAATCGGCTGAGTCCGCGGCGCGGCCGCATCTCATCGAGATCATGACGGTCACAGGTTTCTTGCAGAAATACCTGTCAGTGAGCGGGGTCACAGACCTCACCCACCTGGACTGGCTCACTTTTCCCGAGCAGCGCCTGCTCGAGCTCACCTCGGGCGAGATTTTTCATGATCCTCGCGGTGAGCTTGCCCGTTTTCGGGAAGAGCTGGGCGCCTATCCCCGCGATGTGTGGCTCTACCGCATGGCCTGCCAATGGCAGCGCCTCTCCCAGGAAGAGGCGTTCGTCGGGAGATGCGCCGAGGCGGGCGACAGGTTGGGCATGAAGATCGTGGCCGCACGGATCGTCCGCGACGTGATGAAACTCTGCTTCCTTCTGGAACGAAAATACGCGCCTTACGACAAATGGCTGGGTACGGCGTTCGCCCGGCTCCCGTGCGCCCCGCGAATGAAGCTCCTGCTCTCAGCGGCACTGGACGCGCGGGACTACCCGGAACTGGAACCGAACCTTGTGGGCCTCTACGGCCTGCTGGGGGAGATGCACAATGCGCTCTTCGCGACCGGGCCAATGGACGTCTCATCGCGAGAGTACTTTTCCCGGCCGTACATGGTCATACGGGCTGACAGGTTCGCGAACGCACTTTTGCGCGCCGTCCAGGGCGAGGCGCTTCGCCGGATCCCGGTGCGCATGGGCGCAATCGACCAGTTCATCGACAACACGGATTTCATCGAGCACCCCNNCCCGAGACCTACCGGAAGGTACTCGCACTGTACGTGTAGGGTCGCGCAGGCAGGCGCGGGAGCGTCAGGGTCATGAGATCAGCTTGACGACCCGCCCCTCGGCCTCGGCAAGGGTTGCCTGCCTCGCGTCCGCGGTGACGAACATCGTCGCATCGCACAGGCGGGCAGCCGCCACGTGAAGAATATCGAGGGCCCGACAGCCGATGACCGGCGTCCGTACGGTCATCTGGATGGACAGTTCGTGCATCGCGATGGGATCGAGGTGTGGCGCGAAGTACTGACCGTTCCTTTTCCGGTCGAGGTACAGGGAGATGAGGCGTTCCACGTCGTGAGGCATCATTTCGTCGAGGAACACCTTGAACCTGAGAGCGTTGAGGAACTCGAGTTCCATGAAATGCCACACCGGCAGAGGCTCCTGCTGGGCGACGACGATTCCATGGACTTCAGCCGAGCCGTCCTCATTCAGGTACAGTTTGATGAACGTGCTGGTGTCAAGGTAGATCATCCCCGCCGTTCCCGGTGTTCCCCGACGATATCGGAGCCTTTTCGACCAGTGTTTTTGTGCGCCGTGGCCAGATGGTCCGGCCACCGCAGGACCTGCCGTGGCGTAGCCGGAACGACATGAGCCGCAACCTTGCCGCGATTCAGCACCTCGAAAGTCTCTCCGGCTTTCACTTGTGCCTCTATCTGCGCCCAGTTCGCCTTCAGGTCCTTCACGGTAATTGTTTTCATATACTAAATGTATACCATAGAAGTTACTTTTTGTAAACAGGCGGATTCGCGTCGCCGTCAAGCGGATTCGCGCCGCCGTCAGGCGGATTGCTGGGCCACTTCCATCGCGACGCGCGCCCAGTCCCACAGGTTCTGCGGCCGGTAGCGCACGGTTGAGACGTCCTTCATGATGATCTCCACGTGACACGTCCCTTTTGCCTTGTCGAGAACACCCTTCAAGTAGGCCCTCGCCTTTTCCGGATTCCAGGTGTCATCCACGAAGATCGCCGGACTCGGCTTGAAGCTGAACACGTAATCTCCTGCGATCTCCTTGATCACCCGGTCGAAATTGTTCCATGGGCTCACCGAAATTTTTCTCAGGTTCGGGATTCTCCTCAACAAGCCGATCTTCCTGTCCAGGGGTTCGCAGCAGCCGTAGTAGGTGAGCTTCCAGCGCTCCAGCCACCGAAGGTCGTGGCGAAGGGCAAACTCCCAGTGCATGTCGGGTGAAACCTCGGAGAAGATCTGGGCGTTCGAACAGCCCCACATGTTGTGGGGCATCACGCGTGCCGGGTCGAATCGGTTGCCCGGCATGTCCCACGTGTACCCGAACCCTCCCGAGCCAATGCGCGTGTTGTTGCAGTCCAGGGCCAGGAGATTGAGGGCCACGAACTGGTCCAGCTCCGCCATCCACGCGTCCACCATTCTTTCCACGGCGGCGTTCACCATGTCGGGCCTCTCTACCAGGTCCAGCATGGCCTCCTCCAGCCCCCACCACCGGATCAGGTAGTCCCAGGGGGTAAACCAGATGTGCGTCTGGCCGACCTTTCGGACCGGCATGATGTCCTTGAAAAGCCGCTGCATGGCATCGAGGACTACCGCGGTCGTTTCCTCGTCGTGCGTGACGACCGGCATGCGGATCTTGTCGATGTCCTTCGGATCCCGGATCTGGATGTGAAAATGCCGCGAGACGATGTCGTTGGATGCATCGGTCTTTGCGACGTCCACCTCTTCGAGGATTCCGAAGTCGGTGCTGTGAATCGCCAACGGGCATTCGATGAAGTCACTCACCACCATGTCTCCCGGCATATGCCGCCATTGGTACAGGGTGCGTCGCAAACGGGTCTCCAGCTCCCGTGCCCACGGGTTGGTGGTGCGGAGCGTCAGCTCGTCATCCACGTTCATCTCGTGCCAGGG
>PMZS01000228.1:0-157 GCA_003170115.1 Spirochaetaceae bacterium | reverse complement strand
CGGCGCCCAGCGCCCGCAGGGTGACGATCTCCTCCGGGCCCAGCCGGATCTCGCGAATCTTCCGGGGCGGGGAGTAGCTGCCAGGATCGTGCAGCATCTCTAGTTCCTCCGCGGCCACGGTATGCCGTGGCATTTGTACGCCATGATCGTGTCGAAC
>PMZS01000122.1 GCA_003170115.1 Spirochaetaceae bacterium | reverse complement strand
AGTACCGGCAGGCCCCCGACGTGGTGCGCACTCGGCTGTACTACGAGATGTATGACCAGGTATTTGGCGGCGCTTCCGGCACCGACCTGATCGACAAGAACCTCAAGAACTTCCTCCCGCTGAAGAGCCTGGGAGGGGGAGGGACCGGTGCGGCTCCGCTGCCAGCGCCCAACCCGTCGGCGCCCGCGGCGCAGGGAGGCTCACAATGAGAAAAACAATCATCATCCTGGTCATCATCGGGGCCGTGCTCCTGGTCGTGTCCCTTCTCGGCCCGTACTACATTCTGACGGAAGGCGAGCAGGCCGTCATTGTACAGTTCGGAAAAATCGTGCGGGTGGACACGCAGGCCGGCGTGAAATACAAGGTACCGTTCGTGGAGAACGTGGTGAAGTTCTCCAAGAAGGTCCAGTCCTGGGACGGCGATGCCCAGAGGATCCCCACCTCGGAGAACCAGTTCATCTGGGTCGATACCACGGCGCGCTGGCGCATCTCCGACGCAAAGAAATTCTACGAATCCGTCGGGTCCATGACCCAGGCGCAGGGGCGCATGGATGACGTGATCGATTCCGAAGTACGGAAGGTCATCTCCAAGAACCCGCTCCGCGAGGCGGTGAGAGACTCCAACGTCATCAGCCAGATCAAGCGGAACACCTCGCTTGCCAGCGTCGCGGGGTCCTCCGAAACCGGGGCACTCAGCACGATCTCGGCGCTTTCTGAAAACCAGTTCGACAATGTCACACTCGGCCGGCGCGCGCTGTCCATCCAGATGCGCGACGAAGCCCGTTCAATCATGCCGCAGTACGGGATGGAGCTCATTGACGTCGTCATCCGGCAGATCAAGTACTCGGACGACCTCACGCAGAGCGTATACGACCGCATGATCAAGGAGCGCAACCAGATCGCTCAGGCCTTCCGCTCGGATGGAGAAGGCGAGAAGGCAAACCTGCTCGGCCAGACGAACAACAAGCTGAAGCAGATCCAGTCCGAAGCGGAGCGGAAGGCGAAAGAAATCAAGGCCAAGGCGGATGCCGAGGCGCTGGCCATCCGCAACAGGGCGTACAACCAGGACCCGGATTTCGCCGACTACTGGATGGCGCTGGAGGAGTATAAGACCATCCTTCCCAAGTTCAACAAGACGATGACCACGGACTCCGATTTCTACAAGTACCTGTACAACAAGAGAGGACGGTAAGCGCGCGGCGCAGGTGACTTTTCTTCGACATGCGTATGGGCGCCCCGGGCAACCGGGGCGCCCTTTTAATGAGAACCTTAAATAGGATCATGATGACAATGAGCTGGCCAAATGGAGTTCCATGAAAGATTGGCGAAGCATGTGTCACGTCAGGCTGCTCCGTTCACTTGATGGCCGCCAAGCTGAACGTCATCGGCTGGAGGCTTCGGGCTCCCCTTCAACGTAATTGCCGAAGCAAACTCTTATGAAGCCTCCGTTCCCTCGGCCGACAACCGTACCTTCGCATAGCCAACGCTTTTCGTGTCTTCCGGATTCGGCTCCAAACCAATCACGGTGATCTCTGCTTTCCCCGGACCTTAGACCCAGAACATCCGCCCCGCAGCAGGAGTGTTGTTCTCAAGCATTTCTTGTAAAGCTCGGCTTCGCCCTTGGAAGGCCTCCCCTGCTTGTTCTTCGCGTTGAGTGGGTCCCACGGGTTTTTCATTTCAGGAACGCCCATTCTGATTTCGAACATACTTTTTAGTCCTCTCCTAATATTAGTAGGGGCGTCCCAGAAAGGTTTATGCTATTCGCCTACTTCACCTCACGGTCAGTCGTGACACAATGAAAGGCTTCACCAACTCGCGCGGCTCAAGGATAATCCGCCCATCCTTGTACTCCCTTACGTGGTAATGTCCGTAGTGTGCTCCGCGAAGGGTCAGCCGCTTTTTCACGTCGATCTTGGCATCATATTCGCTGATGGGGTTGCCTTTGGTTGCGGGCTGGCTTCTGCTCGGGGGCAAGCCCCCGTGTATGCTTTTTTCATGCCCCGACCGCCGAAGAAAACGCCAAAGCCGATTCCACAGATCGACGTGCCCATCGGCAAGCAGATCGCACGCTACTGAAAGCTCCTAGGTTTCAGCCAGGAAGCCCTGGCAGAGAAGATGGGAACCTGGCAAAGACAGATCGCCACCTACGAGACCGGTAAAATCCACCTCAAGACGAGATGATCGTTCGTTTCGCCCTGACCCTAAGGTACCCGCGGACGAACTTCTTGGCCTCAAACCAATGCGTCAATCGAAGGATGAGCTAACGCTGCGCCATATAAGGCGATTGCGCGAGCTGATGCAGCTGCCTGAGGTCAGAAAGCGCGCGGTCTTCAAGATCCTGGATGACTTGATCCGCGCAAACTCATAAACACCTTTCGTTTCCCCTTTCTCTTTATCGCGGCCAGTTGACAGAGGTGTACGTTCGTACATACATTTGCGCTGGTGGACTACGAGTGGGATCCACAGAAGGCTGCGGCCAATCTCAAAAATCACAAGGTCGACTTCGCGGACGCCGTGGGCGTATTCGAGGATCTACTTCCGCTCATCGTCCCCGATGATAGCCATGAGGATAGCTCGATTCGTCACCGTGGGAATCGACTTTTTGGGTCGTCTCCTGGTTGTAGCCTACACGTGGAGGGCCGGGAATCTCCGGATCATTTCGGCGCGCGAGGCACTGCCAGACGAACGCCCTCAGTATGAGGGATGATGCGTATGTCACAGGAATACGATTTCAGTAAGGGCAAGCGAGGGGCGATCGCGCCAGTCGCGACGGGAAAAACAAGGATCACTATCCGTCTGGACGATGAGGTGTTGAGGTGGTTCCGCGCCCAGGTGCACGCGGCGGGCGGCGGCAACTACCAGAGCCTTATCAATCTCGCCCTTCGCGAGCACGTGAAAAAGAGCGCGGAGCCGCTTGAGGAGACACTCCGTCGTATTTTGCGGGAAGAGTTCCGCGGAGAACCTGCTCGTCTTGATCGGGTTCGACGCAAGACACCCATGAAAAAGACGGTGCCGCGGAAGAAGACGCCCAACAGATAATGGCGGCGTTTAAACCCCCGAGGCTGTGATCCATTTCCAGCGGCGAACGTTTCCTCGGATCGTGATAGAAGCAGCGAGGGTCAGCTCCACCCTTCGCGTCCCAATCTTCGCGTCCGACCGCAGGGCGATTTCTGACCCCGGCCAGATATGCGGCAAATTATGTTTCTATCACGCGCCCCTGCCGGGCGCGACAGTGTTGTCCGTGTTGTACGCCACGCTCGCCCGGCAGTTTCAATCCACGCCTGCGCGGCGTGACGGTTGGGTGTCCGCGGTCCTGTTGTACAGTACGCGGTTTCAATCCGCGTGCCCGAGCAGAGCGCGACTTCTGAATCCGACACCCCCTGATCAAGTTGCAGGAGTTTCAATGCACGCGCTTATGCAGGGCGCGACCGGAGGATTCCCGTACAGCAGCGCGCCCAGCAGGTTTCAATCCACGCGCCCGCGCGGGGCGCGACGGCTCTGCACGCCCAGCCCGGTTCATCCCCGCGTGCGCGGGGAACACTATTTTGCAGGTACTTCGATATCGGGCCGAGTCGGTTCATCCCCGCGCACGCGGGGAACACCCGATAGCCAGAGTCAAATG
>PMZS01000171.1 GCA_003170115.1 Spirochaetaceae bacterium | reverse complement strand
GGTGTGGGGACCGGGAGAGCTCATGGACCCTGCCGCGCCTCCCATGGGGACCAAGGCGGGATGGTCCAAGCCTTCGAAGGATCAGCTGAAGAAGACTCTCACGCGCATGCAGTTCGATGTGACGCAGCAGGACGGGACCGAGCCCCCGTTTCAGAACGAGTTCTTCAACAACGAGAAGCCCGGCATCTACGTCGACATCGTTTCGGGGGAGCCCCTCTTCAGCTCGACGGACAAGTTCGATTCGGGAACGGGATGGCCGAGCTTCACGCGTCCGCTCGTGCCGAGCAATGTCGTGATTCGCATGGACCGCAGCCTCGGTATGGAGCGCAATGAAGTGAGGAGTCGCTACGCGGATTCGCATCTCGGTCATCTTTTCAATGACGGACCGATGCCCACGGGGCTGCGTTATTGCATGGACTCCGCGTCTCTTCGATTCATTCCCGTGGAGGACATGCAGAAGGAAGGCTACGGCCAGTACCTGAAACTGTTCCAGAAGCAGATGTAAGATTATCCGTTGTGCTCCGCTCGGCCCTGTGCGGACGAGCGGAGCCTTTTTCTTCCGTTGAACGCCCATTGCAACGAACCATTCCCTGCGATAGTATCCGCACACATGCGCACAGCGAAACGAATCTCAACCCCGGCGAGAGCATCGCCGAAAACGGGTACCGCGAATCCGGCTCCCCTCGGCCTGCTCGGGTTCGGCATGACCACCATCCTGCTGAACTTCCACAACGCGGGGTTGTTCCCGCTCAGCACGATGATCATGGGGATGGGCGTCTTCGTGGGAGGCTTTGCCCAGATCATCGCCGGCATCATNNGCGCAGGTCATCGCCGGCATCATGGAGTTCAGGAAAAACAATACCTTCGGGATGACGGCGTTCTGCGCGTACGGGTTCTTCTGGCTGAGCCTCGTTGCGGTGTGGACCTTTCCGGCCCTTGGCATTGCGGACGCCTCATCGGCATTCTCCATGGGCTTTTACCTCGTGATCTGGGGACTCTTCACGGCAGGCATGTTTTTCGGAACTTTGAAAATGACGCGCGTTCACCAGCTTGTCTTCGCCTCCCTGGCGGTCCTGTTCTTTCTCCTTGCGATTTCGGATTTCACCGAAAACGAGGCCGTACGGATGGTCGCGGGCATCGAGGGAATCGTCTGCGGCCTTTCGGCCCTCTATGGCGCGATAGCCCTGGTGCTGAACGAGCAATTCGGAAGAACGGTCCTACCGATGGGAAACCGCGGGAAATAGCGGCAAGTCGCAATTTCTCCGAAAAGCTCTGCTCAGACCCGTGCGGGCGTGCCTGAAAAGCTCGAGGCCGGTGCTGGTTGTCGACGCCTCACTCATGCCAGCGCCTTCTCGATCTGCTCCAGGTGATGTTCACGGTGCCCTGCCCTGTTCAGCCGGAAGGGTTTCCCCTCGGTTTCTATACGGGAGAGGAGTTCGGGATTCAGGGCGTCGATAGCGACGTCGATAGCCTCGGCGGCATCGACGACCAGGCGTTTCATCTCACTTGGTGCTACTGCGTTGAAAAGCGGCCGTGTCGCGTCGTTCACAATGTCGATGTCCAGCGGGGAAGGCACGACGCCTGCCTTCTTCCAGCGCATCAGGATCGCGACGGACCGAAAATCGTAAAAGGCCATGTGTCCGAGCAGGCCGCAGATGGTCCAGTCCGTCCCGCCGGCGTGCTTCCCCAGGTCCTTGTCAGAAAGGCGCGTGGTGAGGGCCACCAACCGTTGCCGCCATACTGCGTTCTGCGCCGAGTATGCATTACTCATTTGTCGAACCTCATCTCTGAAGCAGCGCCAGGATGTTCTCCGTGGGCACTGTCGCCTGGATGTTGTGGACGTTGTTGAAGACGAAACCGCCACCGACCCCAAAGGTACGGCTGTTTCGTGAAGCCTCCTGGCGCACCTGGTCCGCTGTGCCGAATGCAAGGGTGTGCTGCGCGTCAACCGCCCCGCCCCAGAACACGAACTTCTCACCGTACTTGCCCTTCAATACCTCGGGGCTCATGCCCGCCGCGGAGATCTGGACCGGGTTGAGGATGTCGACGCCGGCCTCGGCGAAGTCGTCGA
This sequence comes from Spirochaetaceae bacterium, assembly GCA_003170115.1. GTDB lineage: Bacteria > Spirochaetota > Spirochaetia > SZUA-6 > Fen-1364 > Fen-1364. The sequence goes on along the minus strand of PMZS01000171.1, from coordinate 11,935 downwards.
GGTAGGCAACGATCGAACCACACGTGTGGTAGAAGGTCTTCCACCCGGTGTGCTCGTGCACCCACCCGTTCATCACTGCGTGCAGAGGCTTGAACATCTCCCGGTAGGCATTGGGGGAGATGAATGGGCCATTCTGCGAGCCGAAGTCGGTGCCGCTCATGACGACCACGTCGATCCTGTCCCCCACGGCCTGGCGGTACATCGCGAGGTTCTTCATCTGCAGCTCAAGCTGAAGATGAAAGATTTCATTTACGTACTCCTTGCGTGTGAGAGTGGAGACGTACCATTCCTCGGGGTCCCTGATGCCCTTCGGGTGCAGCACCGCGGGTCCGGGGACTGTGGAGATGTCGCCGAAACCCGCGCCCCAGAAGTTGCCCAGGAGGCCGTACTCGGAGTTCTTGTACCACCAGCGGGAAGTCTCCTCGATGAAGCGCAGTTCCTCCTCCGTGTAAAGGGAATAGGTCTGCGCCACCCACTCCCGGGGATCCAGCTTCGACTCGTCGATGGGCTCCTGCCGGATAATGGTGTCGAAGTAGTACCCGCCGCTGGGCATGCGACCCGAGGGTGGGGCGGAACGGTCCCCTTTCGGGTATTGCACGATGTCGCCGCTGGGCTGCACGTCGTACTCGAAATGGCCCGACACCTCCACCTCCGTGCCGTCGAACATCCGGAAGGGTTTCCAGTGCTCGTTGCGATAGCCGAACATGGTGGTGGGCAGCTGGATGCCGAAAGTGTCCACGCCCAGCGCCTTCTTTACAGGCTCCTCCACCTCGGCGAGCATCTGGTAGGGGTCGTATACACGGATCGTGCCGGTCGTGATGCCGAGTGACTTTTTCAACCGCGCATAGGCGCTGGCCTGGATGCCGGTGACCAGCGTGCTGCCCAGGTCCAGCGGCGGCCGGTCCGGTTGCTCGTGATGGATGGCTTTGCGAAGACGCTCCCGGGATGTCATGTCATTCTCCCCCATGGGGCGAATGATAGAGGAGCGTCAGTCGGGCGGCAAGCCCGCGGTCACCGTGCATGGTGACCGACGCGTCAAGCGATGTAACCATCAGCGGAGAGTTTTTCGTGCGCGATCTTCAGCTTTCTGTCCACGTCGATTCCGTGGGGGCAGAGTTTTGAAAGCCTGCTGTAATCTCTTGCAGGTTCGACCTTCGGCTGCAGGGCCGCGTATTCCTTCATTGCGACATCCTTCTGGAGGAACCACTGCTTCAGGCGCTCGCGCAGGGCGTAATCGGCAGAATCTCGCACACGCATGTCGTCCATCTGGCGGTCGAATACCGCTTCCAGGAGGAACACCGACTGTGGGTCGAACTCGTCGGTGCGGCATTTTCCGCACAGGCGGCACACGTAGTCTCCAAGCTCGGGAGCCGTGCGGTAGACTTCTTCCTTCTCGGTGTCTGTCATGGGCTTGAACCGGGAGAGCATCTCGAGGTCCGCCTTGAGCATCGCATCGGAATTGATGCCCGCCACCACGGTTGCCACGGGCATGCTCAGGGCGTAACGGAAGGCCGGCACGGGGGACTTGTAAAGGTACCCATCCCCAAAGGCCTTCATGGCGATGAGCCCGGTGCCCCTCTGCCGGCACAGCGGGAGAAGGTCATTTTCCACGGTCGGGAAGTTGAAGCGGTCGAAGTAATTGAAGACGGTCATGAGCGCGTCGAATCGGTGGAGCTTCACCGCGTGCAGGAGGCCATCGGGCCTTCCGTGCCCGCTGATGGCAACGAACCGGAGCTTTCCCGCCTTCCGTGCCTCCTCCGCGCCCTCCAGGGCCCCGCCGGGACCCAGGATCGCGTCCGCCTCTGCTTCAGTCTGCACCGAGTGCATGAACATCAGGTCCACGTGATCGGTCTTCAGGTTGCGCAGGCTGCCCTCGAGGCTCAACAGGAATCCTGCGCGCGTCCTCTCCGTGCTCTTTGTGGCCAGCACGTACTCGGTGCGACGGTGCGAGACCGCGGCGCCGATCTTCGACTCGGATTTTCCGTCCCCGTAGCCGGCCGCGGTCTCGATGTAACTGCCGCCGCTGTCCAGGTATCCTCCGAGGAGACGTGCCGCGTCGGCGGTCGGGATCTCCACGAGGTGGAATCCGCCGAATCCCAGCGCCGAGACCTGAAGCCCCGTCGTCCCGAGCGCACGCTTTTCCATCTCATCCTCCCTGCGCGGCAATTGCCCGCGGCTCTTCGTCCCGTTCCAGGCCCTGCTGTTTCCAGAGGGTAAAGTACAAGCCTTTTTTTCTCAGGAGCTCAAGGTGCGCGCCCTGCTCAACCACCCTTCCCTTCTTCAATACCACGATCCTGTCCGCGCCCGCCACCGTGGAGAGCCGGTGCGCGATGAGCAGGGTGACGAAGCTCGGCCGGGTCCTGATGATCCCGTCGATGGTACGCGTGATCTCCTTTTCCGTCTCGGTGTCGAGCGAGCTGGTGGCCTCGTCGANNCTGCCGCTCGCCGCCGGAGAGCTTCAGCCCTCCCTCGCCGATGCGCGTGTCCAGGCCCTGGCGCGACCTCTCCAGAAGGCCGCGCAGCTGCGCCGCCTCGAGACTCGCCATGCAGTCATCGTCAGTTGCATCCTGTTGAACGAACTTCAGGTTGTCCCGGATGGTGCCCGCGAACAACTCGATGGCCTGCGGAACAAACCCGACGCGCGCGCGCAGGAGATCGTAGTTGACCTCGGCGGAATCCACCCCGTTGAAGAGGATCCGGCCGTAGTCCGGGCGGTACAAACCAAGGAGGAGCTTGATGAGGGTGCTCTTGCCGGCGCCGGACGGGCCGACGAATGCCACGCTTTCTCCGGATCGGGCGGAGAAAGTGACGTCGAGCAGCGCTGAATCCTTCGCGCCCGGGTGACTGTAGGTCACCCCGGAGAAGTCCAGGGACTCGATGCCGTCGGGCACCATGCCACCGGGGTTTCGCGGGGCCGGTTCCTGCGCGAGGATCTTTTCCACGTTGTCCAGGCTCGCCTTGGTTTCGGAGTACTTCGTGACCACGTTCCCGATTTCACCGAGCGGCGAAAAGATGGCGAAGGAGTAGAACATGAGGCTGAAGAACTCCCCGAGGGTGATGAGCTTGAAGTAGGCGAGGATGAGCATCTGCAGGAGGAACAGCGCGCGGAAGAAGTTGATCGCGGTGCCCTGGAAGAACATGAGCATCCGGACGGTCTTCACCTTTGCCAGCTCGAGGTCCAGGATCTTCTGGTTTGTCGCATTCAGCCGGTCGATCTCCTGCGTCTCCAGCCCAAGGCTCTTGATCAGCTCTATGTTGCGAAGGCTCTCCGTCGTGGAACCGGCCAGCGCGTTGGTTTCGGAGAAGATCGACGCCTGCACCTTCTTGATCCTGCGGCCCAGGGAGGAGACCAGCAGGCCAAGAACGGGCGCGAGGATGAGGAGCGCCACGGCGATTGACCAATGGACGAAGAAGGAATAGATGAGAACGAGCACGAGGGTGAGCGAGGACAGGAACACGCTGTTGATCGACTGGCTGATCATGTCCCGGCTGTCCAGGCGCGCTTTCTGCAGCTGCTGAAGCACGGCGCCGCTCTGCTGGTCCTCGAATGCCCGGTAGGGCAGCCTCAGCGAGTGCGCGATGCCGTCCGCGTACATGTTCGCGCCGACGGACTGTGAGACGACGTTGACGTAGTAGTCCTGGAAGTTCTTCGCGATGCGGCTCACCATCGCCACGCCGATGAACGCGAGGATCATGAGCGTCACGCCGCGGATGAACTCCGGCCATGGCATCGTCCCGAAGCCCGCACCGTACTTGTCGATGATGATTCGGAAGATCTGGGGATCCAGGAGGGAAAAGACCTGGTTGATCACGGCGAGAACAATCGCGAACACGACCATCTTCCGAAACGGGCGAATGTAGGAGAGAAGGAGCTGCATGCGCTAAGATACTACCCTCGTTTTGATATCGTCACCCTTTCTCACTTGATGTGCATTGGAACGGCGGGTGGGTGAGATTCGTTTCATGCCCCGGCCATCGATGGTGAACCAGACCTTCTGTTGCGGGGTTCGCAGAAGCCGTCCCGCATACACGCGATTCAGGTTGGCCTGTCTGACCAAGGTGGAGAGAATCCACCTTTCTCCCTATTCGACGCTTTTCGGTACTCTCGGGCGATCAGTCGCGTCACTGACCGCGGTTGCCTCATCGTCAGCTCCCCCATTGCGTTCCCCTTGTGGCTGTTCAGAACGCCAAAGAGGACGAAATCGGCGAATCAGATGAGTCAATGCGCCTTCCTTCACAAGGGCGCTCGCGTTCTGCCAGAAACCAGACAGAAGGAGTTTACGATTGAAATGGGTGCTTGTTGGATTCGTAGCGAGTCTTGAGATCCTGTTTTTTATCAAAAATACGCACTCCATGTACGGCATCAATATTCTGGCTCATCTGCTATTCGCAGTCATTCTCATCATCCAGGGAATCAAGAGAATGCATGATAGTCTGATCATTTGACGAAAAGCCAATTCAATAATAGAATCCTTTCAAGCGCGCTGACATCCAGAAATGTCGAAAGGGGAAAATGTATGACGATCTGGCATGCATTGTTTTTTTTCAGGGGTAGAATGCGCAGGAAGGATTTTTGGCTGAAGGGGTTCCTTGTTTTCCTTCCGATCTACGTCCTGTCCGGTATTTTAATGGCCCTGGGCACTCCAGGGGGAGTAACGAACGCCGTCTTTTACGTCGGGTTGATCATCATGCTTTTATGGTTATGGCCGGCTCTGGCTCTGATCATCAAGCGCCTGCACGACCGAAATTTGTCGGGTTGGTTTGCGGCGACTCTGCTCATTCCGGTTGTAAACGCAGGGTTCGCCATCTGGATGTTCATTGTTGTCGGGTTCATCAAGGGCACCACGGGTGGCAACAGATTCGGTGAAGATCCGTTGGCTGAGGAGGGTGCGGCCGTCGATAAGCCGGTGCTGTCAAATGACAAACGGATTGTGGTGAGCAAATTCAAGACGGATGGAGCCGCCGTCAAGGCCGGCATAAGTGCCGAAATCCTTGCACACATATTGAAAGATGAGATTGGCAGAAGAATCCAGAAAATGGGCTATGCGGCAACGGAGAGCAACGATAATGGCGGGACGATCGATGGTTCCTTCATCATGATTGATGAAGGCAACAGATTCCTCAGGTATATGATGTTCGGACTGGGCTCCGCCAAGGTGCAGGTGGAAGGCGCGATCAGGCAAGGCGGAACCGTACTCAAGGAGTTCGATTTTATCGGCAAGGGTCGGGGTGGCATCTTCGGCGGGAGCGGAGAGAAGCTCCTTGAGGTTGCCACAAGAAGGGTTGCGAGCGATATAGGCAATCTCTTCCATTCGCTGTAGGGGATGACTCAAATGCCGGAGGAAGTGAAAAGAAGTCGAAAGCAGTGGGAAGCCTTTGTCGAGATCGACGCCGGAAATACCGATGCGAGCACGCTCTTGAAACAGATGATGGCGGACGGCTTTACCGAACAGGAAGCGAGAGTCCTGCTCGCGCGGAAAAAGCATTCGAGAACAAAGACAAACATCTTGATCTTGCTTCTGGGCATCGCCCTTTTTTTTCTGGGCATAATGTTGACCGTCAGTTCATACAGCACGGTATCCTCGTCCGGCGGCAAGTACTTTGTATTCTTCGGCGCGGTCATTGTCGGGATCCTTCTCTTCATTTATGGCGTGGTCAAGCTGGTCGCGCGAAAAGGGTGATTCAAGGGTCCATACCCCCCCTTGAAACAGCATAGGAGGTCAGAACAACTCGAACAATATTTTACGGAACGGATACCAATGCGAATTGCACCGATCCCCAGCGCCTGAAATCCTCTGCTATTTGCTGCACTATCAGACCATCTCGCTCACGCCCGACGAATGGGGATGCCCTCTTCAGTCCTTCAAGGCGATCGGGAAATCCGGAACGTTCGGCGGCTTCGTCGTCGTCGGCGTCTGCTTGCCCCCTGTAAGCTGCTTCACCCGTTCAGAGAGGTAAAGGTCGAGCATGTTGACCGTCACACGCCCCCCCTGGCCGTAGGCTGCAGCTCCCCGAAGGCCCTCCAAAAGGGCCTTCGTGAAAGCGCCGTTGCCCCATGCAGGGTCTTCATACGAGTATTGGCTGCCTGTACTTGAGGCGAAGACAACGGCACCATTTTCCGTGGAGGCCAGCTCGTTTATCACTCCGACAATATCGCGCTCGGCGCCCGCGGCGCGACGTCCCGCCATGAGGTTGCCTGAATGGCAGGTGTCGATAAAGAACAGGACCTTTCCCGCGATGGAGGACACCGTGTTCTTGATGTCGGAGAAGGGGACCCCGGTAGCCTTCAGCCGGTCCACGTCCGCCTCAACGGGCAGATAGTAGTAGTTGCCGTTGGAATCGTTGATGCCATGGCCCGAGAAAAAGATCACTGCGATGTCCTTGCTTGTGGTCTGCTTTTGTATCCACTCCAAGCTGTCGAGGATGTCGACCTTGTTGGCCTGGGCGTCCGTGAGGACTTTGCTCTGAACTCCCCGGTACAAAGGACTGCCCTTGTTGAGCAATGCCGCAAAGTCGTGAGCATCCGTGGCGGCGTAGGTCAGGCGGTACTCGGGCTTCTGATAGTCCGAAACACCTACCGACAGGACGTAGAGCATGGGCTTGATAACAAACTCCTCCTGAGCCGCCGCGGACCCCTTCCACAGGAGCCTGACGCTTGCTGCCTCCGAAGGGCCGTTCTTGTTCTCGGCGATGAGGGAAACCGTGCAATCGCGGGAAGGGAGATCCAACTCCAGGCTCTGATCGGTATCCGAGGCGGCTACGACATTGAGCCCGCGCGCACCTTCCATCGGCCTTCCGTCGACCAGGGCCCGTATCGAGGTCACGGGAGCGTCGGCAGAAGTTCGCAAGCGGTAACGCATCGTGAACTTGCTCGCGCTGAAGGTGCCCTCCTGGTCGGGGCTTGTGATCAAGATGATGGGAGGACGCCTGCTCAGGATAGACGCAGAATCCTGTCGCCTTCCTGATTCGGAATTGGCCGAAGAAAGGGCCCGCCCTTCGTCGAGCGTGGCGAGGACAAGGTTGATGACGTCAGGGCGATAGTATGTCCCGCGGAAGTGAGCCGCGGGGAAGAAATCCGCCGCGGCGTCCATCCCGTTGTTGATCTGCCAGCCGATCAGATCCTCGCCGCCCGGGCTCGCATCATAGTAGCCCGAGGGGGTCCAGAGAACCCAGCGCTTGCCGTCTGGGTTGGGATAAAGAGTTAAGAGCTCTTGACCATCGGTGAGACGGTACCACCGCAGGGTTCCGTCTCCGAGGGCCGCTACAACCAGCCGGCCATCGGAGGAGACGTTGATGCTCCAGGTCATGTCCGGGATCCCTGTCTTCCATAGTTGCTTGCCGTCCTTATTGAAGGAGTAAATACTCCAAGCGGCGCCCAGGACGAACTGCCTCGACCCCGGGGCGATGGCAAGAGAGCGGGACACCTCATTCTTGTCGAGGAGCAGCGGCTTTCCATCAAGGCTGGGGTTGTAGCGGTTCCGCCAGTTTTCAATTCTAAGGCTCTTGGTGTCGGCCAGTTTCAAGTCTGAAGACGGGGCTTTCAAGGCAAGGCTGCGCGTAGCCGTGTCGAAGCTCCATGTGCTGGAGCTCCCCTCCTTTCCGTTGAAGGAGATTGTTCGGGCATCGGGCCCGAGCTTGAAGGCATTCTCCCTCCAGAACGCGATGATCGGCGCGTCCACGCTCGTCTTGACCTTGCCCGAGACGTCAAGGATTGACCAGAACGGGTCCGCTCCTCCGATGAGAAGTCCGCCGCCTGGCATCGCCTGCGCGCACAAGATCGAATCGGTCCCCCCGGGTTTTACGTCATGATACGGCCCCTTGCCTCCTTCCCCCCACATGCGGAGCACCGCCATCCCGCCCGCCATCCAGCTGCCTCCCGCGTACAGGCTCTCGCCATCACTGCTGAAGCGGACCGCCGACAGGCTGAGCGCCGAGCAGTTCGACAAATCCGGGGCATAGGCGAGCGTCATCTGCTTCGAGGAAACAGAAAGGACTTGGACCTGGGGAGGATCCTTATAGCCGACGGCGAGGAGGCTGCCGTCCGGGTTGAAGGAAAGGCCCAGAGGATGCGCGCCCGTGCCGCAGTCGTACTCCAACAGCTTCTCCAGCCTGTCTCCCAAACGATAGTAGCGGATCTTGCTGTCGTAGGAGCTTGTCGCCATGGTCCAAGCGCCATCACGACGAACGAAATCGAGGCGATAGCAGGAGTCGCCGACATTTTCGTCGGTTCCCACAAGGGACCAGTCGCGGCAACTCCACACGGCGCAGCCGCTCTTGCCACCAAGGACCGCGGCGAGATACTCGCCGTCCGGCGTGAATTGAAGACTGAATACCGTGTTTCCCAATCCCGAAAGCCGCTTGATCATCTGGCCGCTCTGCCGATCGAAAAGGTACACTGAAGCTTCCCAGTCCAAGCCTCCCATGGCGGCCACGCTCCCGTCAGGCGAGAGAGCACACGCGTAGAGAAAGCCGTTGCTCGAGTCCGCCTCGGAGGGTACACGGTAGACCCGGAGAAGTTGGCCACTCGAGGCGTCCCAGAGTCTCGCGGTCTTGTCGAGGGAGCAGGTGATGATGAAGCGGCCCTGACCGTCTGTTCCGACCTGCTGTCCCGTCGACGAATGCATTCCGAGCTCCAGGCGAAGAATGGGGACCTGCGGGGGGCCGTCTGTCGAAACCGTGGCGGGCGATTGATTTGTTGCGCAAGATGTCGCGACGAGGACGACGATGACCATCGCGAGGGTTCTCCAGTTTTGAAGGTTCATTCCTGTCACTCTCCTCCCGCCGAACGTCTGGTTATTTCCTGCCACCCCAACAGCTGGCTGCTGCTGTTTCCGCTCGCTGGCCATGCGCATCCCCCGAGAAAACGCTACCGGGAGATCGGGTATAACATAGGGGCCGGGCATACGAACCTTGGCGAGCTTTGCTCTGAGTATTGTATTCTGCGGCTGGGAGGAGTTCAAGCTGAGGCAGCTCTCACATCAGAGCTATGGCCGAGAACCCCTTTCAGCATAAGTACCCATGTTTCTACGCATGCGTGTGCCGGGCATGCGCTGTATTGTCGACGGGAATCCCAAGCTCGAAGATAGCCGTCATCAAGGGGATTGCGGTTGTCCTGTCAGCAGTTCTGAGGAGGTGATTCATGTCGAAAAGGAAACAACTTATAGGTTCGATCCTGTTGGGTATTGTGCTGATTGTGGCAGGGGGTCTGCTGTCCACCTACACTTCGGTTTTGTTGGTCATTGGAGTCGTGTGGATCTACGTCGCGCCCGCTTTTTTCGCAAGCAGGTACGGGAAGGATCTTGGAATGCCAGGAGGATCCATTGTGATACCGAGCCTGTTCTTGCCGGTCATCATTCCCGCCGTGGTGGCCGCATGGTCGAAGCCGACCCTGCCTCAACTCTCGCAGGAAACCCAGATCCTTGGCAAGACCATCCGAGAGTGGGGGCTGGGTGAAGCAATCCAGGCTTTCCGAACGAACATGTTTTTGGGGCGTGGAGGAAAGACGCTCATTCTGGCAAAGGAAGGCATTATTGGCGACGATCGCCGCATATCCGGAGCAGTTTCCTGGAACCAGGTCAAGGAAGTGTTCCAGACTCTCCAGGACCGGTACCTTAACGGTTCCCACACTGCGAGTATCAGGATATACCAGATGTCCTTGGCAGATGGCAGGAAGGTCGTGGTAGATGGGCGGTACGGCAACATCGAAATCCTCGGGCAAAAGATACAGGCTGCTGTCACGCAGTCACTTTACCAGCCTGTATCCCAGGCTCTTGGACGCGGCGAACCACTCGTTTTCGGCCAGGTGGGAATAAGCGCCTCCGGCATAAGCGTCAAAGGAAACCAACTTCCATGGGCAGAAGCAAATGACGTGACCATAAAATCAGGTTTTCTGGTCGTATCGCGGAACGCCAAGAGCCGGTCAGAATACGCAGTCAAGCGTTCCTCTGAGGCGATTATCGGAGGCTTGACGAGAGTCGCTGGCAGGGCAAGCCCTGTCTTGGAGAGAGGCCACGGCGTTCAGTGGATGAAGCTGGCGGCCTCAAGCGTCCCTAACATCTATCTGGTGGTGCTGCTCGCGAAAGAATTAATCGGTCATTCAGTCAAGTCACGGCCTGAGGGGAAATAAAGACGCCATGTCCGCCAAGAAAAATACTATTCCTTCCGCGGAAAGCGCGCGAGAGAGATAACATTATGGAAAGAATAAAAGAGGTGCATTTGTATATTGAGGGTCAAGGGAATCAGAGACTTGTCAATGAAATTATTCAAGCTCTTCATCCCGAATTCCTTGGAATGACCGGTCTCAAAATACAATTACATGATGTCATGGATTGGCCGGATAAGCCCTTCGTCTTTGCGGCTGTTGATTTGAGGATGAATAGCGGAATCAAATTGACGACAGAAAACTGCCTTACTCAAGACGGTTCAGCGTATGGAAAAAGATTGTATCTTATCATGCTCAAGTGAAATAGACTTCCGAAGCCCTGGTCGCAGTCGTCACTATCGGGGGGGTTCTCCCCCGGTTGTGAGCCTATTGATCATCTGTGTGCGATTCCTCACGTCCAGTTTGTCATATATGTTCTCTATGTGTCGTTCGACTGTTCTTGGGCTCAGCAATAAAAGAGTGGAAATCTGACGAGGTCTCAATCTTCGGCAAATAAGCGATGCGATCTCAGCCTCGCGTCGGCTCAGCAGCCTGCAGTTTTCTCGCAACTCGGCGGCGGTATACGCATGGGCCAAAATCGTGTCCTGCTTTTTCAAAATGGCAAAAAGATTTTGCAGGTGTGGTTGAAGGCATTTCAGTATTCGCTCATCGCGGTCAGAGAACTTCCTGATTCCTGCTCGCCCGATCGCTATGGTAGCTTCTTCCGTGCTTTCGGAATCAAAGAAAAGAAGACCCGCACTCATGTTTATCCCCACTAATCTTTTCACGTAGTCTTTCGTGATTTCCAGCTCCTGCAGGGTGCTGTTGCGGTAGTCGAATAGATAGGGCTCCTGTTTCATGGAAACAAGCTGGTGTATTGTATCGATTCTATAGTAATGATTCAGATATGCTTTCTCGGCTTCCGGCGGGACATTCATGGAATACGATGTGATTGGTGGTATTGCGCACAGAACAGTATCAACACATGACAGCTTGCAGAGGATAGCCCAGGACATGTCGCAGGGAATCAAGGAAGGCAACTCTGCGATAGCGCGTGACACCATATCACCGAGGGCGCGTTCCTGCCCTATGCTGGCAATGAAATCCAGGATCCTCTTCCACGGAAAAAGATTGTTGCCTTCCATAGAATGACAGCCGGTCTGTTCATGATAGCACAGTGGGAGGTCTTGTCCAGCGAGGTTCGCGATCCGACCTCAGAGAACACCTTTGCTGTCCGATGTCTTTCTGGAAGCGATCCAATCGACACTCGAGGCATTGCGCTTGTATTGCTTCGACTGTAGAATCGATCAGAAAAGGGCGAACATGAAAAAAACATGGTCTACCGCAATGGTTTTGATCTCTTCAGTTCTTGGTCTCCTCGGCTGCTCGGCCGCTTCGTCTTCAAACGCCTCATATCATATGTATGTGGCAAATTGCGTCGACAGTACCGTCTGGACTTACACAATCGACGCAAAAACCGGGGCTCTAGGTCAGCTGACTGGCTCCCCGGTCGACGCCGGCTTGCTTCTGTACTCAATCACCGTGACCCCCTCGGGCAAGTTCGTCTATGTGGCAAATATAAACAGCAACGACATCTCGGCATATGCCATCAACTCCTCAAACGGTGCGCTCATCCCGGTTACTGGCTCGCCGTTTACCGCCGGGACGTGTCCCATAGCAATCACCACTACGAAAATGAGCCATTAGGCGGACGACCCGCTGAAGAGCAACTGCCTGGTCGTCGCCCCGCGCAGCCTATTGTCGATAGGTCAGGCCCAAGTTTAACACTTCGAA
>PMZS01000124.1 GCA_003170115.1 Spirochaetaceae bacterium | reverse complement strand
CCGCACTTCCCCGTCGGCATTTTTCCATCGCAGCGCTGGAGGGGCCTGGAACCCGAAGCACCAGGTCGTGAGCGGGACGTGGTCGGGACTTTTCCCCTGCCATGATGACACGATCCGCTCCATGGTGGTCATCGTCTTCATTGCCGGCAATGATTCTTAAGTTCAAGAGAAAGTCAAGGCAACTCAATCGCAGGACCTGCGATTCAAGAATATATAGGCAAAAACGGCACAAAAGTGTCCGATTCGTGCCGTCAATCACAAGACCTTGTGACAAGAAGTGAATAAACGTTGACAACAGGAATTGCTGATCATATAATCAAAGCTCCCAAAGGAGCAACGAATGGCAGGCAAGGCAGTTTTCCGTTTTTCTTTCGGCCCGTGGAATATCCACGACGGTGCGGATGTCTTCGGTCCGCCGGTCCGGAAGAAAGTCGAGAGAGCGCAGAAGCTCGCGCTGTACAAAAAACTCGGGTTTGACGGGATCCAGTTTCACGACGATGACGTGGTGTCCAGTGTCGACGTCCCTCACGACCAGATCGTGAAGGAAGCCAAAGAGATGAAGAGGCTCATCGACGGCGAGGGCCTGATTCCCGAGTTCGTCGCGCCCCGGCTCTGGGAGCACCCGCAGACGATAGACGGCGGCTACACGGCGAACGACCCGAAGGACCGGGAATACGCCCTGGAGCGAAGCAGGAAGGCCATCGACATCGCCAACATCATCGGCACGCGGAATATCGTGCTGTGGCCCGCGCGCGAAGGGGTCTACGTGAACGAGTCCAAGGACCACCGGCTGGCCAGCGAGCGCTTCGTGGCCGCCGTGGACATGATGCTGGGTTACGACAAAAACATCCGGGTCCTCGGCGAGATGAAGCCGAACGAGCCCATGGACCACGCCTACCTCCCCACGACCGGGCATTTTCTCGCGCTCTGCTACAAGACGGTGGACCCGTCCCGAGTGGGGATCCTCATCGAGAGCGCCCACGCGCTCCTGGCCGGGCTTGATCCCGCCATAGAGATGGCATACGCCATCTACCACGGGAAGCTCTGGAGCGTGCATCTGAACGACCAGAACGGCTTGAAGTTCGACGAGGACCGGGCTTTCGGAGCGGTGAACCTCAAGCGCGCCTTCGACCAGGTGTTCGTGCTGTGGGAGAATGACTTCGGCGCCTCAGGGGAGTTCGTGGGCCTGGACGTGAAGGCGCTTCGCACGCAGAAGGATGACGTCGCCACCCGTCATCTTTCGAACAGCAGGAAGATCTTCCTGGATCTCGTGGAAGTCGTGAAGAAGGTGGACAGGAAGAAGATCGAGCAGTTGAGGGCTGCCAGGGACTACGAGGAGCTGGAGTACTATATCGTCTCCTGCCTCATGGGCAGGGCGTGAGTCCGGTGGTATTCGGCGGCGTGGTCCGCCGTAGAAATGTTTCGAAGGAGGTTGCCATGAAACGAATCGGGAAGAACTCGGTGCTGGTCCTCGCGCTCCTGTGCTCCGTGGCCGTGGCCGCGGCGGCGGCGGACAAGCCCGTGCTCAGCATCATGTGCTTCGAGGGCTACGCGGAAGACAGCTGGGTGAAGCCGTTCGAGCAGAAGTACAACTGCACGGTGAAGATCGCCTACGCGGGAGCCGTGGACGAAATGTTCTCCAAGGTGAAAGCGGCTGTGGGGGACTACAACATCGTCTCCATCGATCCGGGCCGCATCACCATGTACAAGTCCGCGGGGCTCCTGCAGCCCGTGGACACGAGCAAGCTCTCCAATTACCCGCAGATGGGGGCATTCTTCCGCAACCACCCCTACAACAAGCTGCTCGGCGGGGGCGGGATCTACCATATCCCCATCGTGTGGGGAACCCAGACGATCACGGTGAACACCGCGAAGCTGCCCGCGGCTCAGCTGGCCAAGTACGTGGACGAGAAGAAGGGGACCATCTCCCTGGACGTTCTCACCGCGCCCGAGTTCAAGGGAAAAACCGCCTTCTTCGACGAGTCGGCCAACGTGTGCGCGATCGCGGGGATCCAGATCGGAGCCAAGGACCCGTTCCATTTCAAGGACGACGAGTGGCAGAAGGTTCAGAACGAGCTGTACGCATGGAAGAAAAATGCCCGCACCTTCACCAGCGGGCTGGATTCCGAGTTCAGCGTGCTCTCCTCCGAGGACGCCTATATCGTGCTGGGCGGCAACGACGCGCTTCTCAACCTGAAGCTGGAAGAGGCGGGCATCCGCAAGAACTTCCGCCAGTTCGCGATGACGGAAGGAACGATCTGCTGGATCGACGGGTGGGTCATCACAAAACCGACATCTGGCGCATCCCTTGACCTTGCCCAGAAATACATCGACATGATGATTGGCGGCGAGGTGCAGACCTCACTGGCAAAGCTCGTGGGCTTCGGCGTCGTGAATCCCGCCGGCGCCGGCGGGTTCAGCCCGGTCATCAAGGACAAGAGAAGCACCTGGTGGTACCAGGACATCAAGACATTCCCCGCGCCGCTTTACATCATGGTTCCCGAAGAGGATGCAAACAAGCGGGTGGAGCTGTGGAATAAAGTAAAGGCGATGCCATAGGCAGGGATGCCGAGGGCCGACGAGTGCAGGGATGCACGACAGGAGGCCCATAGCCTTGTACTATTTCCCGCGGGCGCTAGCCGTCCGCGGGAATTCTTGAAACCAGAGCAGGAAATAATGGCTGAAGAGAACGCGATCGAGCTGCGCGGGGTGAAGAAGGCGTGGGGTGACGTCGTGGCCGTGCAGTCGTTCGACGTCGAGATCCGCAAGGGGGAGTTCTTCTCCCTGCTGGGCCCCTCGGGATGCGGCAAGACCACCACGCTTCGCATGATCGCGGGGCTGGAGGAACCGACGGAAGGACAGATCCTCCTGGAAGGTCATGACGTGGTCAGGGTGCCGCCCTACCGCAGGAATGTGCACACGGTGTTCCAGGATTACGCGCTTTTCCCGCACATGACGGTGAACAAGAACATCTGGTTTCCGCTGAAAATGCGGGGTATTTCTCTCTCGGATGCCGGGCAGCGCATCGATCGTGTCCTGCGGCTGGTCAACATGGAGGGCTATGAAAGGCGTCTGCCGCAGCAGCTCTCCGGTGGCCAGCGGCAGAGGATCGCCCTCGCCCGCTCCCTCGTGGACGAGCCGGCTGCGCTTCTCCTTGACGAGCCGCTGGGAGCCCTGGACTTCAAGCTTCGGGGGGCCATGCAGAAGGTCCTGAAGGACATCCAGCGAAACGTCGGCATCACGTTCATCTATGTCACTCACGACCAGACGGAGGCGCTCACGATGAGTGACCGGATCGCCGTCATGAAAAGCGGGCGCGTTCATCAGATCGGCACCCCCGATGAGATCTACAGCCGTCCCGCAACGGCCTTCGTGGCCTCGTTCATCGGCGAGATGAATTTCCTCCACGGCCGCCGGCTCCAGGCCCAGGGTGAGATGCCGCAGGCAGAGGTGGGAGGCCATCGTTTTCGCGCTTCCCGATCCACCATCACGGGTACGCCCGGCAGCGGAGACGAAGTTCTGGTGTGCATCCGCACGGAGCGAGTGCAGGTGAACTCGCACCGCGGCACCGACCACGAGGTAGAGGGAACCGTCCGACGGATCGTCTACCGGGGCACCGACTACGAGCTGACGTGCGATCTGGCCGGGCAGGAAGTGCGCGCGGTGGTGAGCGCCGTGGACTGGAACCCCGAGTTGAGAGTGGGTACCCAGGCTCGGCTCGGATTCAACGCCGCCGATATCACCTTCTTCCCCCAGGCGGAGGAGAAGGAGATCGTTCAATACACCACGGAGGCGGTCTGAGATGGGGGAGCGATTCTCCGCCCCCCGCGCGCTCCTGCGCGGCATCCCCATCACGGTCTGGATGCTCTGTCTGGTGGCAGTCCCGCTGGGGTACACCTTCCTGATCAGTTTTTTCCAGGTCGAGGGACTGCAGATCGCGGCGAAGTTCACCCTGAAGAATTACCGGCTTTTCTTCACCGATCCGATGTACTCGGGAATACTTCTCAAGAGCATGCTGCTGGCGCTGGCCATCGCCCTGCTGGCGATCCTTGCCGGCTATCCGCTGGCCTACATGCTCTCCTTCAGGGTGCGCCGGGGGAAACAGGCGCTTTTCATGCTCTCCATCATCCCCCTGTGGGTGAGCTACCTCGTGCGCATCATCGCCTGGCGCACGATTCTGGGCAACAAGGGGGTGATCAATTCCGCGCTGACATCCCTCGGGCTGATCCAGGAGCCGCTGTCGTTCCTGTTGTACAACCGCTTTGCCATTGCGGTGACACTCACCTACATCTGCATCCCTTTCGTCTTCATCCCGGTCTACACATCCCTGGAAAAGATCCCTCGCAACATCATGGAAGCCTCAAGCGACCTGGGGGCGGGAGAGCTCCGGACGTTCTTCAACGTCGTGCTCCCACTCTCTCTTCCCGGCCTCGTCACCGGTTTCATATTCGCCTTCATCATCGCCCTGGGCGACTACATCATCCCGCAGCAGCTGGGGGGAACGCAGGGCATCATGTTCGGAAACCTCATCTGGAGCCAGTTCGGCTTCGCGTTCAACTGGCCCTTCGGGGCCGCACTGAGCTTCATCCTCCTGGCGATTTCCGTGACGATCCTCGGCCTCACGTCGCGATTCGGCTCCACGGAAGGCGGATTCCTCAGTGAGTAGGAGGAATCGCGGGATCGGCCTGAAGGCCTACGGGTTTCTGGTCTATTTCTTCCTGTACTTTCCTCTCATCGTCGTGCTCCTGTTTTCCTTCAGCCCGACCAAGACGATCGTCGGGATCAGCGGGTTCACGTTGAAGTGGTACCAGGAGCTCTTCCGGGACCAGAACCTGCTCGCTGCATTTCTCCACACCATTTCCATCGGGGCGGCCGCGGTGGGCATCGCCGTAGTCCTGGGGATGGCGGGAGCGTTTTTCGTCTCCCGCGTCCATTTTCCAGGCAAGTCCGTGTTTCGCACCCTTGTCCTTCTGCCCTACATCCTTCCCGGCATCCTCATGGGCATATCGCTTCTCGTGGTGATCAAGGCGCTGAACATCCCCCTCTCGCCCCTCACCGTGCTGCTCGGACACGTGTCCTTCACCGTGCCGGTGGTGATGTTTCAGATCATGAGCCGCATCGCGCGGATGGGACCCAACTACCAGTCCGCCGCAATGGACCTCGGCGCCAATCCCGTGCAGACCTTCTGGTACGTGACGCTCCCGATGATCCGCACGGCCCTCATCGGAGCGTCGCTTCTGGCGTTCACCGTGTCGTTCGATGAAATCGTCATCTCCTATTTCCTCACCGGCACCTGGATGACGCTCCCCGTGTACATATATGGGATGATGCGTTACGGCCTTTCTCCGAAAGTGTACGCGATCTCCGCGATCATTCTCTGCCTCTCACTGGCCCTCGTCATGCTCATGTCCCGCTATACGGGGCGGTCCGCGGACGTCTACCGCGTGCGGTCCCGGCAAGATTGACAGCCCCGCCGTCTCGGACCAGACTCGTTTCAAGACTGAAGGGAGAAACACATGCTGACGACGCGACTCCTCCACCCGGAAATCCTGGCTGCTCTCGGCGCCGCCGGGCACGGCTCTCGTGTGCTGATTGCCGACGGGAATTATCCGTTTTCCACCGGGTCGAATCCCGGCTCAAAAAAGGTGTATCTCAATCTGAGGCCCGGGCTGGTCTCCGCCCTCGACGTCCTGGAGGTTCTTGTCGCCGCCCTGCCGATCGAATCCGCGCTCGTGATGGTGCCGCCGGACGGCCCGGAGCCGGAGATCCAGGCGGAGATGCGGAAGCTGCTCCCCTCGGGGACTCCAATGGAACGAAAATGGCGCAACAACTTCTATGAAGAAGCGAAATCCCCGGATACCGCGCTCGTGATCGCCACGGGCGAGCAGAGGATTTATGCGAATATTCTTCTCGTCATCGGCGTGGTGAAGCCGGCGTGACGCCTGCCACGACCCACGCGAGGAAAGGAAAACCGATGTCAGTTCAATTGATGGTCGAAAAAGCACTCGAGCAGGGCAAGGGAATCCTCCGGCTGGCGCCGACGTGGGTGCCGAGGTTTTTCTGCGTTCCCGGCCGCAGGATCAAGCTCCACCCGGCCGACTACTACGCCCTGGGCGGCGACAGGGGCGGAATCGACGAGCGCTGGTTTTCTTCTACCACGCCCGCGGACAACGGCCCGAAGACGAGCAAGGACGAGGGCCTGAGCTTCATCGTGATGGAGGAAGGCTCCCGGGTGGAAAAGGTGACGCTGCGGGACGCCGTCGCGGAGCTGAAGGGCAGGATCATCGGAGAGCGGATCTGGAACGCGTACAAGGCGTGGCCGATGTATTCAAAGTTCTTCGACAACAAGGGGCCGCTCCCGCACCACGTGCACCACAGGGACCAGCACGCGAAGCTCGTGGGGCAGATGGGGAAGCCGGAGTCGTACTTCTTCCCGGTGCAGAACAACAACTACGGCGCGGACTTCCCGTACACCTTCTTCGGCCTGCGCCCCGGCACGACGAAAGACCAGCTTCGCGATTGCCTCCTGAGCTTCACGAAGGGCGACAACAAGATCACCAACCTCTCCGCGGCCTGCAGGCTGGAGCCCGGCACCGGCTGGGACGTGCCCGCGGGAATCCTCCATGCTCCCGGCAGCCTCTGCACCTACGAGCCGCAGAAGGCTTCCGACGTGTTCGCCATGTACCAGTCACTCACCGGGGATGCCATCATCCCGGAGGAGTTGCTCTGGAAGAACAGTCCGAAGGAGAAGGTCGGCAATATTGACTACCTCATCGAGGTCCTCGACTGGGAGGCAAACGTTGATCCGGACTTCGCCGCAAAGCACTTCATGGCCCCCCGGCCGGTGCGTCCGCGCCCACAGATGGAAGAGGAAGGATTCGTGGAGAACTGGATCACGTACAAGTCCCCGGACTACAGCGCCAAGGAGCTCACCGTGCTCCCGGGCAGGACCGTCACCATCAAGGACGGCGGGGCATTCGGCATGATCCTGCTGCAGGGGCACGGGAAAATGGGCCCGTGGGAGATCGATTCGCCGGCGCTCATCCGGTTCGGACAGCTTACAATGGACGAGTTCTTCGTGACCGAGGAAGCGGCGCGAGCGGGCGTGGTGATCTCCAACCCTTCCCGCACGGATCCCATGGTCATGCTGAAGCATTTCGGACCGGGGAACCCCGACCTCAAGCTCTGATCGGCTGTCAAAGGCCGCCGGGAAGGCGTATATTGGCCGGGGGGGTTGAGCACTATGGGCACGAATCACCTTGCGGCATCGCTTTCTTCCGTGTGCCTCGACATCAGGGGGACCGCCATCCTGTCGGAGATTTCCTGGGATGTGCGCAGGGGGGAGAAGTGGGC
>PMZS01000141.1 GCA_003170115.1 Spirochaetaceae bacterium | reverse complement strand
CAGGAGAACCGCGCGCAACCCCCGTGACCGCAGAATATCCATCAGCCCCCGGCCGTCGATCCTCGGCGGGTAGAACGCGAGAACGGGCGGAAGCCTCATCCCCAGGATGACTCGGGCCAGAAATTCCGCCGCGGGCCTGCTTTCGGAGAGGATCGCCACATGAGTGCCGGTGCCCGCACGCGAACCGCTCTGTTCCTGGACATCCATGGACAGCGGATGATGCAGCAACGGCACAAGCTCGTTGTCCACCGCCAGCGGGGGCCGGGCGAGAAGGATGATCCGCGGGCGCTCCGTCCATTTCGCGAGAATGAACTGCACGTCCTTGATGAAGTCCGCGCGGTCATCGGACGCAGGCTCCCGCACGATCACGGTGCGCAGTGAGCTGAAAGAAAGGCTGCCGCGCCGGATATGGTCGATGACCCGCCCCGTGGTTCCGGCAATGATGGTTGCCTCGCGCTCGATACGCCGCTGCTCCCGACGCGCATCCTCGATCTCCCCGAGCGGCACGAAAGCAGGCGCATCCCGGACCGTCCGGGAAAATCGGGTGAACGCACGGGCAACCTTGCCCACGGTCTCCAGATCAGGAAGGATGATCAGGGCCCTGAGCGCCGGTCCCGCGCCACGAAGCGCCAGCACCAGCGGCGCCGCGATCGCCGTGCTGACGCCTGACCCCTCGGGCACTTCCGCAACGGCATCCCGGCCCTTCAGCAGGAGAGGGATCAGTCCCTGTTGGAGAGGCGTGAATGAGGCAAAACCCGCGCGCTGGAATGTTTGGAGAACCTCGTCCTGGGATGGTATCTTTGCAGGGTGCATCTGTTTTTTGCGAGGATAGTTGAATGGCCGCACGGTGTCAAGGAAGGTTCTATATGAGAAGATTTCTCTTCTTTTGCTTCGTGGTACTCGCCGTGGGGCAGCCCGGCCTGCGGGCGGATGTCTTTCGCTTTGGGTATACCACGGGGGAAAAGTACCGGATCGTATCCCAGGTTCACGAATCCGTGTCCGTGAACGGGCAGTTTTCACACGAATCTGACATCCTGGACAGGATCGCGGTCACCGTCACGGACACACGCGCCGACTCGGGGAACCACGACGTGTTGTACCAGACATCGGAGAAAGCCTCCGGCTCCCAGGACGCCTACGACTGGAGTGAAGAGTACCCGTCCCGGTTCTGGCGTGACGGCAGGGGCGCCTTCACGATCGACCCCTCCTATTTCATGCCCATGGTCCGAAACGTCCCTCTCTTCCCGGAAGGAGACGTGCGTCCGGGCGACACCTGGACAGCGCCCGGCAGCGAGGTGCACGACTTCCGCACGAACTTCGGCATCATGAAGCCATTCGGCTTCCCCATCACCGTGACCTACACCTACACCGGCAACGAAGACCGGGAAGGGACCTCCTGCGCGGTCTTCGCGATCGGCTACGAAATCTTCCATCGCGTCGACGCCGCGCCCGAGGGCGAAGCGCGCATGTACCCCGTGCGGGTTGCCGGGTATTCAAAGCAGAAACTCTGGTGGGACCTCGCGGGCAAGCGGCCTCTGTTCGACGCGGAGAGCTTCGATTTCCTCTTCACCTTCAACACGGGCGACGAGGTGGAATACAAGGGAGAATCGGAGGGCAGGCTGATCGCGGCGGCCCCCCTGGACAAGCCTCGGATTGCCGGCGAAATCCAGAAGCAACTGGACGCGCAGCAGATACCGGGAGTGACCGTGGCGCCATCGGCTGAGGGGGTGACCATCACCCTGGAAAATGTGAACTTCCCACCCAACTCGGACACTCTCCTGCCGCCTGAGCAGGACAAGCTTCGCCGCATTGCGGAGATACTGAAGAAGTACCCTGAGCGGGACATCGCGGTGACCGGCTTCACCGCACGGGCGCAGGGATATACGGAAGAGGACTACCAGGCGCTCTCGGAGAAGCGCGCACGCGCCGCGGCGAGCTTCCTCCTGTCGCAGGGGGCGCGCCAGGCGGACCGGATCACCGCCCGAGGCATGGGCGCCGGGTCTCCAATAGGTGACAATTCCACCGAGGCAGGCAGAAGCAAGAACCGCAGGGTGGAGATCACGATCCTCGAGAACTGATTTCGGGAGCCTTGGCCCGCGCCTGGAATCCGCACCTGGAATTGTTGACTTTTTCGATCGCGTATGTACCATGCGTTGCAAGGGGGCGCCGGAATGAACATCTTCTATGAAAAGGACATCAAGGCCGAGTGGATCAGGACGAAGAAGGTGGCCGTGATCGGGTACGGCAGCCAGGGCTTCGCGCACTCCAACAACCTTCGAGATTCCGGCGTCGAGGTCGTCGTGGGCCTTCGCCCGGGAAGCCCCTCGGGCAAGAAAGCGGCCGAAGCGGGGCTGAAGGTCCTGGAAACGGCGAAGGCGGTGCAATGGGCCGACGTGATCATGATCCTCATCCCGGACCACCTCCAGGGCGATGTGTACAAATCCGACATCCAGCCGGGGCTCACCCCGGGAAAAACTCTCCTCTTCGCTCATGGGTTCAACATCCATTTCGGACAGATCGTGCCTCCGGCCGGCGTCGACGTGGCCATGGTGGCGCCCAAGGGACCGGGGCATACCGTGCGACGGCAGTTCGAGCTGGGCTTCGGCGTGCCGTGCCTCATCGCCATTGCCCAGGACCCCTCGGGCAAGGCGCGCGAGACCGCTCTCGCGTACGCCCTTTGCATCGGCGGCGCCAAGGCCGGGGTGATCGAGACGACCTTCCGTGAGGAAACCGAGACTGATCTCTTCGGCGAGCAGGCCGTGCTGTGCGGGGGTGTCTCGCACCTCATGCAGGCGGGCTTCGAGACACTCGTCGAGGCCGGCTACGCGCCGGAGATGGCCTACTTCGAGTGCATCCACGAGATGAAGCTCATCGTCGACCTCATCTACGAGGGCGGACTCTCCTTGATGCGGTATTCGATCTCCGACACCGCGGAATACGGCGACTACGTCTCCGGTCCGCGCATGATCACCGCGGAGACGAAAAAGGAGATGAAGCGCGTGCTGTCGGAGATTCAGAGCGGCCAGTTTGCCAGGAACTGGATCGCGGAGAACAAGAAAGGCCGCAAGGAGTTCCTCCGGATGCGCGAGGCGGGAGCGAAGCACCAACTGGAGACGGTCGGGGAGAAGCTCCGCTCAATGATGCCCTGGATCGCGAAAAACCGCCTGGTGGACAAGGCGAAAAACTGAGACCGGGACCCGGTCAGGCTCCTGGGCTCCGAGCCTCACGCTCCTTCCGGAAGCCCTTTCGGATCCGCAGGCTCTCTCCCTCCCATTGGACCGCGCCCTCTTCCTTGAGCTTCAGAAGGAGGCGGGACCGTGTCTCGGGCAAGGCATCGATGACGGGTCGATTATCTCGGAGCAGATTATCTGACGGCAATGGCCACCAGGTCGTTGGTGCCGGGCGCATCGAAGGGGGTAAAACCGTAGCCTCCATACACCCTCACGGAGGAAAAGCCCGCGCGGGCCAGCTCGGATTCCAGGGTGCTCCGCCGCAGGGCGCGCAGGGGTGTGCTCTGGACCGTCTGGCTCCAGACGCCGTTGCGCTTTTTCAAGACGATAAGAGTGAAATCAATGGATTCGGCTCCGGTGGCGGCGGCCATCGTGTACTCCGTGATTCTGAGAAAGAGGGTCTCCCCTTTGCCGTCCGTCCGGGAGGCAAGCGGCATGAAGCGCTGCGGCTCCCGCAGGAGCCGGTCGTAGTTCCGGTTCTGGATCACCAGGATGCCGCCGGATTTCAGAAGCCCGGCGAAGTCAGCGAGGCACGCGCGGAGAGAAGCGTCGTCAAGGAGGTGGGGAAGGGAATTGCCGATGCAGGTGACCGCATCGAATGAGCCGCCGATCCGGGATGACAGCTCTCCGAACCCGGCGACCTCAAAGCGCACGGGCACGCCGGCTGACCGGGCATTCTGGCGGGCCTTCTCCACCATCACGGGGCTGAGGTCGGCGCCCGTGCAATCCCGCCCGGCTCGCGCGAAGGCAATCGCGTGCATTCCGGTCCCGCATGCCGCATCCAACACGAGGCGGGCGCCGCTCTCGTCGAACACGCGCGCGAAGAAATCCCCCTCGCGGGCGAGCCTTTCCTCCCAGGACACCATGAGGTCGTAGTCCTGCCCCAGTCCGTCGTAGAATCCCTGCGCGTCCATCGGCCTGGCCTCTTTCTCTTTGACTCGGGTCGCCGGACCATACTATCCTGCCCGAAAAGGGAGGATCAATGAGCAGCCTCGTCTGGGTAGAGCTCGACCGCGCGGCGCCCGAGCACAACCTGCGCCAGCTCAGGGCAGGAGCCGACCCCGGGGTCATCGCCTGCGCCGTGATCAAGTCCAACGCGTACGGGCACGGGGCGGCGGAGATCGCCTCACTCCTCCCGTCGGCGGAATGGTTCGGAGTCAATTCGCTGGATGAGGGGCTGGAGCTGCGCCGGCGTGGCATCACGCGGCCAATCATCCTCCTCGGTCACGTCGCGCTCGGCGAGCTGGAAGCTGCCGTCGAAGCAGACCTCGGGCTGACGGTCTACAACCGGGAGACCATCGCCCGTCTGTCCTCCTGCTCGTCCCTGCCCCGGCCGGCGCGGATCCACGTGAAGGTGGACACGGGGACCGCCCGCCAGGGAGTGATGCCCGAAGAACTGGAAGATTTTCTCCTGCTCGTGAAGCGAAGCCGCAATTGTGCGCTTGAAGGAATCTCCACGCATTACGCGAACATCGAGGATACACTCAACCACGACTATGCGGAGCTGCAGATGGCCCGTTTCGCATCCGCGCTGGACGTCGTGGACAGGACGGTGGGCCGCCCGCCGTTCATCCACACCGCCTGCACCGCGGCGGCCCTGCTTTTTACCTCCACGCACTTCACCATGCTGCGGTCCGGCATCGGCCTCTACGGGCTGTGGCCATCCCGAGAGACGCTTCTCGCCGCGAGGGAGAAAGGCGGCTCAGTCCCCGAGTTCCGTCCTGTGCTCACGTGGAAAACGAGGATCGTGCAGATAAAGACGATCCCGGAAGGGAGCTGCGTGGGCTACGGCTGCTCCTACAAGACGATGAGGGTGACGACCCTCGGGGTGCTCCCCGTGGGCTACGCCGACGGGTACGATCGCGCCATGGGCAACCGGGCGCACGTCCTGATCCGGGGCCGCCGTGCGCCGGTAATCGGGAGGATCTGTATGAACCTCTGCATGGTGGACTTGACCGATGTGCCGGTGGCAAAGCTGGAGGATGAAGTAGTGCTCCTGGGAAAGTCAGGCGAGGAACGGATCAGCGCGGAAACAATGGCGGAATGGTCGGGAACGATCAACTACGAGACCGTGACCAGGATCAGCCCCCTCCTGCCGCGGAAGGTCCTCTGATCGGCCGGCTGCCGAGCCTACTCCTTCACGCGGGCGCGGAATATCTCACCGTACAGCTTTTCCGCGCATGCCGGGCAGATCCCGTGACTGATGAGGGGAGTTGACCCGGGAGGAACGGTACCTACCGTCCTGATGACTACCTTGCATTCAGCGCACACACAGACGAGCCCTTCATGCTTCTGCACTTTATCCATCAGCCCCCCCCGATGTCGCTGCAGGGATTATGTTCAACGCGTCAGGTTTTGTCAAACGGATTCTGCCGGATTCTGCCGGAATTGATTCGGTCTGGTGCGTCGCGTTGACACCTCAACGGAATACACGTATCATAATATCTTGTAGAACATGAAAATACTCGTCGTATCCTCCCATGAGCAGGAGTACGGGGGCGGTGAAGGCCGGTTGGCCTTCGAGTTTGCGATCGAGCTGTCCAAGAGGCACGAAGTCACGCTCATGTACCCGGGCAAGGTCCCTGACAGGCTCCCGCCAGGCGCGCGCCTGGTTGTTGTTCCGATCAGGAGCCTCGACTACACGCTTCCCGCCCTGAGGGGGAAGGAGCTGCGTGGCCTTGTGCGGTTGCTCGACGCGTTCCGCCCCGACGTCATCCATTCGCATACGCCATGGTTCCTCGGCGCGATCATGCAGGCATGGGCGTTCATCCACGGGGTGCCGTTCTTCTTTACCGCCCACGAGCTGCCGTCAAAGATGCTGGAGTGGGGGCTGGTGCGATACCTCCGCGGCGTGATGCAGAGCCCCCTTCTGCACGCTCTGACGCGCACGTACCTGGTGAGCTTCTGCCGGCATTGCACGGGAGTAGTTGCGCTCAATAAGGCCGCGGCTGACGACATCCGTGGAATCGGATACCGCGGTCGGCTCTTTGTCATTCCGAATGGCCGCACCCTGGCAATGTACAACGGCACCGGACCGACCGACATCAGCAGCCGGGAGAAAGTGCTCACCTTCGTCGGCGATTTCGGGCCGCGCAAGAACCAGAAATACCTCGTGAGCGTGATGAACCACCTGCCCGAAGAGTACCGGCTCCTGCTGATCGGGCACGACGTGGACCACCGCTACCGCCGGGAAATCGACGCGGCGATCGGCCAGGAGCTCCGCCCCCGCGTGAGTTTCACCGGCAGGCTCGATCACTCCCGGATTCCCGCCCAGTTGGCACGGACCCACCTCTGGGTCTCCGCGTCACTCATGGAAGTCCAGAGCCTCGCCGTCCTGGAAGCCCTGGCATCGGGCACGCCGGTGCTGGGGCTGTCCAACGAAACGATCGACGAGGTCATCGATTCGCGGGTGGGCATGCGCCTCGAGCACAACGCGACCCCCGAGCAGTTCGCGCGGGCCGTGCGCGCCATCTGCGAGACCGACGTGGAATCCTACCGGAGAATGTGCAGCAACGCACGCGAGAGGGTACAGCCCTTCGATTGGGCGAACGCCATGCGACTGACGGAACAGATGTACGAACGCTCCCTGCGGAGGGGCTTTCCGGCCCGGCGGGGAACCCTCGCGATTCCTCTGCTCCTTGGCACGGCCCAGATGCTCATCGCCATGATCATGTTCCGGATCCTGCAGGCCATTGCGTTCGCCGAGCGGTTCCAGGGCAGGCGGCAGCGGCGCGCCGCGGCGGTCGGCGTCCGCGCGTAGCTCGCGGCAAAAACAAACGCAAAAACCGCCGCCTCTGGACAGCACGACGCTTTTTACGTTACTGTGGACGAAACTTTCCGGCGCCGTACCCAAGAGGTAAGGGAGAGGTCTGCAAAACCTTTATGCACCGGTTCGAATCCGGTCGGCGCCTTTCGCCACCCCCTTCGTTATCCTGGATGCCACGATATTCGCGACCCCGAGGGCTACCATCACCAGCTGGCCGATCCTCATGATCATGGAGAAAATCAAGCTCCGGTCGGACCCGAGGCCCAGCAGGGTGAACACGAAGAGAAAGACCCCTTCCATGGAGCCCACGTTTCCCGGAATGAAGCTGAAGATGCCCAGAAATACATGGCCGAAGAAAATGATCGCCGCGCTGCCCACGCTGAAGATGCCGAGGACCGCCAGGACGTAGTAGTACTGCGCCAGCTCCACCAGGCTGAGGAGGAGCCCCAGCGACA
>PMZS01000357.1 GCA_003170115.1 Spirochaetaceae bacterium | reverse complement strand
AATCCGCGCCCTTCTCGCCAACCATCGCAGCCAGTGCGCTCGTGACGACGCGGTTCTTGTCGCCAAGGAAGATGAGGGCGACAAGGTAGTCGTTCCACACCCACAGGAACTGGAAGATGGCAAAGGAGGCGAGAGCCGGCACGGAAAGCGGGATAACCAGCCGTACGAAGACGTTGAACGGCGTGGCTCCGTCCAGGAATGCCGACTCGAAAATGTCGCGCGGAAGCTGGCTGATGTAGTTGAAAAGCAGGTAGACGGCCAGAGGCAGCCCGAAGCCGGTATGGGCCAGCCACATTGCGAGGAACGTCCCGTTGAGCTTGAGCTTCGTGAAATCCCTCAGAACGGGGATGAGGGCGATCTGGAGCGGCACGACAAGAAGCGCGACGACCAGCACGAAGAGCGATTTGCGTCCGGGAAACTCCATCCAGGCGAAGGCATACGCGGCGAACGCCGCGATCAGGATGGGGATCAGCGTGGAAGGGATCGCCACGGCTACGGAGTTCAGGACCGCGTCCGAGAAATTGTTCCCCAGGCGCGTGATCGTGTCCCCGTTCGCGTCGCGGTATTTCACCGTTCCGCCCGACAGCACGCCCTGGTAGTTGTCGAGGTTGAGGTTGGCGCCGAAGCCGACCCAGCGCAGCTCCTGGGCCGTAAGGGTCCGGGTCCGCTTGTTCCCGTACCACTGAAGCCTCTTGTTGTGTCCCACCTCCACGCCTTCGCGCCATTGCTCGAAGGTGGCCGTGGTGCCTTCAACGGTGATCGGCCCGTCCACGTCCGCCGACGGATCGATGCGCACGTCGCCGGTGGTGACCCAGCCGCGGTGGGGGAAAATGGTCCACCAGCCCGAGGCGAAGATGTCCCGCGAATCGCGGAACGAGGTGGCCAGTATTCCGATCGTCGGCACCGCCCACAGCAGGCAGATGACGAGGAGGACGATATTCACGGACACTCCGCCCCGGGCGCGGGAGCCCTCGGTGATCGCGCGGCTTCTCATTTGAAGGCCCTCCGCTCGGCGAAGCGCCGAAGGTTGTAGATCATGACCGGCACGATCGCCACGAGCAGCACGATGGCGATCGCGCTCGCCCTCCCGGTCTGGCCATAGGTGAACTGCTCCATGTAGAACTCGTTCGCAATGACGTTCGTGCCGTAGTTCCCGCCCGTCATCACGCGGACGATGTCGAAGAGCTTCAGGCTGAAGATGACGATCGTGGTCGTCACCGTGACGAGCGTTCCCTCGATCACCGGGATGATCACGCGGAAGAAGATCCGCAGCTCGTTCGCGCCGTCGATGCGGGCGGCTTCCAGCAGCTCCGACGGCACCGCTTTGATCGCCGAAGAGAGGATCACCATTGCGTAGCCGGTCTGCAACCACACCATGATCGCAATGAGGAGGAAGTTGTTCCAGCCGCCCAGGAGGAGCCACGCCTGGGCTTTTCCTCCCAGGGCGACGACGACGGCGTTGAGCAGGCCGATCTCCAGCAGGCCCGGGGCCTCCCCCTTGTAGGAGTAGACGAACTTCCAGATCACGCCGGCGCCGACGAAGGAGATTGCCATTGGCATGAAGATGATCGCCTTGTAGACCTTCTCCCACCTGCTGCGGTCCGCCAGCACAGCAATGACCAGCCCGAGGCCGACGCAGAAAATCGTGCCGAAGACCATCCACAGCAGATTGTTGCGGAAGCTCTCCAGCATGATGCGGTCGGTAAACGCGAACCGGAAGTTCTCCAGGAACACGAAATGGGTGCTGGTGTCGTCGAAGAAGGACAGCCAGAGCGTGCGCAGGGTCGGAAAGACGAGGAACCAGAACAGCAGCACGAGGGCAGGTCCCGCAAACACGAGCGGGATGATGACGCCGCGAACCCGTCGGGGAAGGCGCTCCGCCCCCATGTTCAGGACAAAATACAGGAGGGCAACGGATCCGATTCCCCAGACAAGCGCGAAGAGGGTCGCCAGTATCTTCGAGCTGCCGAGGTTCTTCAGCAGGGCGAATCCCCCGTACAGCACGAAAGCCGTCAGCAGGAGAAGGGCAAGGAACGCAAGTGACCGGAGAAATCGGCTTGGTTTCGCCACGGACTGCCTCCCGCGAGAGCCTGTCTCATGAAGAGGGCCGCGGCGCCCGCCGCAGCCCTCTCCGTCTCGTTCAGTTTCGTTCAGTACAAGTGTGCTACTTCGGCCAGGAGGCGTCTATCGCCTTCACCGCCTGGTCCAGGGTGTGCGTCCCGGAGACGTAGGCAGTCATTTCCTTCCAGAATGAGCCTGCCCCGACCGCGCCCGGCATCAGGTCCGATCCGTCGAACCTCACCGCCTTGGTGTTCTTGAGGAGCTCACCGAGCCGACGGTCGACCGGGTTGGTGTACCACTCCAGCTGGACGTCCCGCTGCGGAGCAAGGGCGCCGCCCGACTGCACCCAGGTCTTCAGGGACTCCGCCGAGGTGAAGAACTGCATCACCGCGCGGACCTCGGGTCGGTCGTTGAACATGCCATAGATGTCGCCGCCGACTTCGACCGGCGCGCCATAGGTGGAGTTCACCGCCGGGAGCTGGAAGAAATCGTAGTCCACGCCCGGCGTCAGGCCGCCCGGGAAGAAGGACACGATGAAGTTGCCCTGGTCGTGCAGCCATGCCTTGGGGGGAGTGTCGAAGAGAACCTTGGAGGAGTCACCGAAGCTGGTCGTGGCGATGGACTTGCGTCCACCATAGACGTTGTTGGGGCCGAACCAGATGTCGGACCAGAGCTGGATCGCGCGGCGCACCTCGGGCGAGTTGAACTTCAGCTGGCCCTTTACCCACCGGTCGTAGTTGGCAAGCGATGTCGTGCGGAGCATCATCTGCTCCGTCCAGTCGGTTGCCGCCCACCCGGTGGCGGCGCCGGACTCGATCCCGATGGCCCACGGGGTGTCGCCGTCCTTCTTGATCTGGTCCATCAGCTTCGTGAGCTCCGCCCACGTCGTCGGGACTTTATAGCCGGCGGCGTCGAAGGCCTTCTTGTTGTACCAGACGATCCCCTTCACGTTGACCCGGGCCCAGATGCCTGCCATGACCGGTCCCTTCGGCCCCGTCATTGTCCCCATGTCGAGCCAGCTCTGGACGTAGTTGGCCTTCACCTTGCTCATGTCGAGGACCTTGCTGAGGTCGAGGGACTTGCCCGTCTTCACGAAGTTGGCCAGCAGCCCGGGCTGGGGGAAGTCGACCACGTCGGGGGCATTTCCGCCGTTGACGCGGATCGAGATCGATGCCTCGAACTCCTTCGAGCCCTCGTACTGGATGTTGATGCCTGTCTTGTCCTCGAACCCCTTGACCGACTCGTTGAACTTCACCGCGTCATTGTCGGTGAATGGCCCCGACATGCTCACCGTCGTGCCCTTGAACTTGCCGGCATACGCGTCGGACAGGGGGTCCGCCCAGAGCGCGGTCGCGCCGGCCACCAGGGCCAGGATTGCGAGGATGGTGATGATTTTTCGTCTCATCGTCCTTCTCCTTCTCAGTCGAAATTGCTTCCTCCCCAACGGGGAGTCCAGGTGACAAACGGGATCGGCGGGCCGGTCGACGAGTGCCGGCTCATG
>PMZS01000368.1 GCA_003170115.1 Spirochaetaceae bacterium | reverse complement strand
ATGCAGGATTTCCAGATCCGACAGACCGCACACGCGCCGAAGAGGCAGAGCGCAACCGTGTGACAGGCGGATGCAAAGGTATTGGCTCCAGGCGGCTCCATGGCCCCATCACATTTGACAGCCGGCTGCTCCCTCCATAGGATGGGCGGGATGAAAACACGGCTGAATATGCTTGGTTCATACGGCGACTGGGCTGCCGGGCGCGTTGATGCGGGACCGGGCCTTCTTTCGCTTCGCAACCCTCGGTGGACGNNCCGTCGAGGAGTGGAGGAAGACGGCTCGGGCGGAGCTTGCCCGAAGCCTCTGCCGCCCCACGGAAAACGAAAACAAGGACGCCGCGGCCAGTGATGTGGTGGTCAAGCGATCCAGCGAAAGGGATGGGCTCTCGATAGAAGAAATCTCCTGGCAGCTTCCATGGGGTCCCCGCACAGAAGCCGTCTTCCTCAAGCCGAAGGGCGCCGCGGGGAGGCTTCCCGGTGTGCTTGCCCTCCACGATCACGCAGGTAACAAGTACTTCGGCAAGAGAAAGATCACGCGCGCCGCGGCGCCGCCTCACCCGATGATGGAGCAGCACCAGGGGTTGTACTACGGCGGGGTCGCCTGGGCGGACGAACTTGCCAGGAAGGGCTTTGCCGTCCTGGTGCACGACACGTTTCCCTTCGAGAGCCGCAAGGTGCTCGCCTCTGATCTTCCTCCTTATGCCGTGCAAAGGCTGATGAGCGACCCTGAAAACGCACGCGAGGTGACGCCCGAGGACCTGCGCTCCACGGACCCCGTTCGGCGTTACGACGTCCCGGCGGATGAGCCGGAGGCCGCGATCACCGCATACAATGCATTCGCCGCGCAGCACGAAACGCTCGTGGCGAAATCCCTGTTCTCCGCGGGCACGACCTGGCCCGGGGTTGCCCTGGCCGAGGACATGGCCGCGCTTTCGTACCTCGCCTCACGGCCCGACGTGGACCCTGTCCGTCTGGCCTGCGGCGGGCTCTCGGGAGGTGGCATGCGGACGGCGTTCCTCGCGGGAACCGACGACAGGATCCGCTGCGCCTTCACGGCCGGTTTCATGACGACGTGGAGCGACTTCTGCCGCAATGTGAGCTACACCCACACCTGGATGGCCTTTGCGCCGGGCCTTCCCGAGCTCCTGGATTTCCCCGAAGTCCTCGGGCTTCGAGCCCCGCTGCCTTCGCTGGTCATCGCCACGACGGAGGACCCGCTGTTCACGCTCAGCGAGACGGAGCGGGCGGGTCGGATCCTCGGCGAGGTGTACGCAAAGGCGGGAGCCCCGGATGCATTCCAGATCTCCATCCTGCCGGGCCCCCACAAGTTCGACCGTCCCATGCAGGAAATGACGTTTGCCTGGATGAAGAGATGGCTCGCGTGAAATCTCAGGCCTAGAAAGTCAACCGCGCCGATGTCTGCCTCATCGCTGGGCCGGGCAGGGTAACTTCGAATCTGCGCTGCCATCTTTGGGATTCGAATGCCGAGGCTGTTGCCCNNAACCAGGCCTCGGGAAGGCCGAGTATCCTCGCCTTCGGCCTTCGCGAGAGGCTGTGGTAGAAGACGAAGCCGAGTATGGCGAACATGAACATGATCTCGATGTTCCAGCCCACCAAAGTGCGAAGGGCGGTGCCCCCGGAAGCGGTCCAGAACGCCGAGCGGCCCGAGAGGACCAGCACCCAGCCGATCCACGTCTCGTTGAAGAAGTCCATCCCGAAAAGGGTGAGCCCTGCCAGGAGCGGGATGAAGTACCACTTCAGCATCGAGAAGTTGCGCAGAGCGCGAGCTGTCGGTCCTGCGTGAGAATACGGAAGTCCGTTCCCGGCTCCGTCTCCTGCCAAAGGAGTGCGCTCGCAAGATGGATTGCATCCAGCGTACCGATTACGGTGGGGAACGGGCCTGCGGCACGTCGTTTGACGGCTGGGCCTGTTTCCATGAAGGTGAGGCACTCCAGGATGGCCTCCAGCAGAAGCACCGTCTCGGAGTACTGACGGTCGTCAAGGTGACCGGCCATCCTCTCGCGCTGCAGCACCCTCTGGCACTCGATCACCAGGAGATCGCTTGAGCCGACCACGTCGGAGGTGGAAGCCGCAGCGCCAAGCGCAGGATCTCCGTTCAGGATGTACCGCAGGACAACTGACGAGTCGACGTAGACTCTCACCGCTTTTCCCGATCCTCCAGAAGGTACTCCAGAGGATCATGAGCGATCTTGAATGAGGGGCGGGGAACCAGGAAGGGTGTGACCTGCGGCTGGCGAACGCTGAGGAGGGCAGGCGCCATCCTGAAGGGGACCACCTCTGCGATGGGTGTAGTGCGGTCGCTGATGATGATTCGCGCGCCCTTTCGGACCTTCCAAAGCTCTTCGGAAATGTGAGCTTTGAAGTGCGATATCGTTATGGTCTTCACAAGACCAATTTGGGTCATATCTGGCAGAACGTAAAGCTCCATCACTGCGTGTCCCTGAACTGGAGCACGGGGCCACTGGTCCTGACGCTTCTTGCAGCACTCTCC
>PMZS01000096.1 GCA_003170115.1 Spirochaetaceae bacterium | reverse complement strand
ACAGTGCCGTCAGCACGATCCCCATGATCCTCTCGATGACCGAGACGCCCGTCCTGCCGAGCACGCGCAGGAAGAAGGAGCTCAGCAGCATCGTGATTCCGGCCATGGCGAGCGCCAGGGCAACGGAGCCGGCAAGTACGAAGGGGATGAACGGCTGAAGCGTGTCCTCGCTCACGTACAGGAGGACCGTGGTGATGGCCCCGGGTCCTGCGAGCATCGGGATGGCAAGGGGAAAGATGGACACGTCCTCGCGCTCCTCGCCGGCTTCCCGGCCCGAGGTCTTGGTTCGGCCCGGCCGTCCCAGCAGCAGGTCGATGGAAATGATGAACATGAGGATGCCGCCCGCGATGAAGAACGAGCCGGGCTGAATGCCGAGGAACCGCAGGATCGCGCTGCCGGTGAAAATGAAAAGGCAGAGAACGACAAAGGCGACGAGGACCGCCTTCAGTATCGTGGCATGCCTCCGGGCAGGTGAAAGTCCGGGCGTGAGAGAGATGAACACCGGCACGATCCCGAAAGGATCCACGACGATGAACACGGCAAGGAAGATCGTGACGATCTGGCTGACGAGGGACATGGCAGGCCGAATGTAGCACGCCGCGCGCCGTCAGGACAGCGCCGAATACTCGACAGTCCCCCCGAGAATCGTCGCGGCCACCTTCACGTTTCGAATTTCATGCGGGTCCATGGAAAAGATGTCCCCATCGAGCACCGTGAGGTCGGCCCGTTTGCCCACGCTCACCGAGCCCAGCTCGGATTCCCTACCTGCCGCGTACGCGGCACCCATGGTATAGGCATGCACGGCCTGGTCCACCGTGAGTTTCTGTTCGGGTCGCCAGCCATCGGTTCCGGGACTCCCGTCTGCCCTGCGCCGGGTCACCGCGGCGTGAATGCCGGCCAGGGGGTCGCAGACTTCCACGGGGCAGTCGGACCCGAACGCGAGCATGGCACCCGCGTCCAGAAGCGACTTCCATGCATAGGCGCCCCGGCACCTCTCTCCCCAGTAGCGCTCGGCGATGATCATGTCGGAGGTCGCGTGGAGGGGCTGCATGGAGGCGACGATTCCCAGGCGGGAGAGCCGTCCCGCATCATCGGGATGGAGAAGCTGCACGTGCTCGATGCGGTTGCGCAGGCCGGTCTTCAGGGCGCCGCCAGCCACACGCTCGAAGGCGTCCAGAACAACGTGGCAGGCTGCGTCACCAATGGCGTGCACGGCACAGGCGATGTCGGCCTCGTTCGCCCGCAGGATGTCATCGAAGAGCTGCTCGTCGGTGAGCCGGGGAATCCCGACAG
Organism: Spirochaetaceae bacterium; assembly: GCA_003170115.1. Taxonomy (GTDB): domain Bacteria; phylum Spirochaetota; class Spirochaetia; order SZUA-6; family Fen-1364; genus Fen-1364. The sequence continues at coordinate 6,036 of PMZS01000096.1, read as the reverse complement.
ACCATGTTCCTTCGTAGGGGGCGATCATCCATGCCGTCTGGGAACCCAGAGCGCCGTCCGCGAACATCTTCACCGGGCCCAGCGTCAGCCGCTCCCCTCCGAACCCTGAACGCAGGCCGAGTGAGATCGCGGCGCCGAGCTGCTCGAGCGGGATCCCCTTCATCACCCGAAGCCTCAGCTCTCCCCGGGCCTCCAGCTCCTGAAAGGCCTCCCACGCCAGCATGGAGTCGAAGTCATGGATGCCGGTGAGACCGGCCCTGTGCGCAGCCGCCTGTGCATCACGCATGAGCTCGGCAAGCTCCCGCGGCGTTGGTTGCGGAATGACCGCCTGCACGAGGCGCATCGCATTTTCGAGGAGGATCCCTGACGGGAATCCCTCCCGGGTGTGGGCGATCTGCCCGCCGTCAGGGTCCCGCGTATCCAGGCGGATTCCCGCCTTCTCCAGGGCGAGTGAGTTCACCCACAGCGCATGACCGTTCTTGGCCTCCAGGCAGACGGGGTTGCGCGGCGCGGCCAGATCCAGCGGCCGGGTGTCGGGCAGGGCGCCTGAGCCCCAGACATTATGGTTCCATCCCGATCCCGTGATCCATGCGCCGGCCGGGCTGCGGGCCGCGCGCGCGGCGACACGGCTTGCGGCCTCCTCCAGCGTGCCGGTTTCCACGTTGACGGCGCGGAGTGACTCCGCGTACCACTTGAAATGCAGGTGAGCATCCGTGAGGCCGGGCAGGACGCATCTCCCTTTGAGGTCCAGGACCTCGACACGGCCTCCCAGCGCCGCGCGCGCGCCCGCCTCGTCTCCCACGTGGACAAGTCTGCCGCCCCGAATCGCGACCGCGCGGGCCCGGGGAACCTGGACATCCATCGTATGGAAGCTGCCATTGAGGAGGAGCAGATCGACGGTCATACGGAGGAAAGTCTTTCCGGGACCCTAGAGCGCCTTCTCGTAGACCCTGTACTTGCGGTAGGCCTTGCCGCCGAGCTTCAGCGCGGTGTTGGTCATGGCCGCGTTGTCTTCTTCCACCCAGGACATTTCCGCCGCCGTATATCCCTTGGGCACCCCGTTCTTGTAGCTGTAATAGTAGAAAGCGAGGTCGATCCCGCGGTTTCGGTACTCCTTGAGGACCCCCATGCTGATGGTGCGCACCAGGTGCGTTTTCTTCTTCGCGGTGAGCAGGTGATAGATCCCGAAGGGGAAAAGATGGCCGTACGCAGCCTTGTACCCGACATTGAAGTCCGGCATCGTGACGGACACGCCGACGATTTTTCCGTCCACCTCGGCGAAAAACACCAGGTCGGGATCTAATCCCATCTTCAGGTCTTTCGCCATTACTGCCATCTCATCAGGAGTCATCGGGGTAAATACGGCGTTGACCTGCTCATAGGAATTGTACAGCCCTACGAACCGGTCGTACTCGTTCTTGAAATCCTTCATGTTGATCGTCCGGATCTTGAACCCGCCCTTCGCCTCGACGCGCGGCATGATCTTCGCCAGCCGCTCGGGGATCTCGGGATTGTCCATCATCCACGCGACCAGGTCCTTCCACTTGCGGTTTCCGTAAGCCTGGATGATGCGGTCGTAGTAGGGGGGATTGTACGTCATAAGCATGACGGGAGATCCCTCGAATCCTTCGATCTGGGTGCCGATGTAGTCATTCGCGTTCGGGGACATTGGACCGATGATCCTGGTGCAGCCCCTCTTGCGCGCAAAATCGAACGCCGCGTCGAAAAGGAGCCGGGCGACTTCCGCGTCATCGATGCACTCGAACCAGCCCCAGTACCCGGCCTTCTCCTTGTGCGTTTCCTCCCAGATCCGGTCGTGGACGCCCGCAATCCTGCCGACAACTGCCCCATCCCTGCGCGCGAGGAAGAACTCACCCTCCGCGTGCTGCCAGAAAGGATGTTTTTTTCGGTCGAGCTTCCTGAAGTCGTCCATGAGCAGCGGGGGAACCCAGTTGGAGTCCTTCGCGTACAGGGTGTACGGGAACTTGACGAACTCCTTCACCTGCTTCTTCGACACAACCTGTTCGACGGTAACCGGCATTGGCGACCCCTTTCGATCGTGAGAAGATGCGATGAAGGTACGAGGTGAGCCGGCGTGCTGTCAAGGTCATGGCTTCGCGTATGCCGGGAGGAGCCGCGAAGAGCCGGAAAATGCACAGAATTGCCGTTGCGTCCAAAGACAACCAGAACCGGCCGCGCGATACTGGTAAAATCTTTGAGAAACCGCATGCAGAATACCCTTGCCACATCCCGAGGCCCGCGGGACCCTGCCGAGAGCTGGGAGCTTCACTGCACCGAAAATGAAGGGGGATCCTCCCACCGGGGAATCTGCGACATTTTCCCGTTCACGCCTCGTCGGACGGAGGACATCGCGGAAGGCGCGCTCAAGTCTCTCACGGAGGCCTGCGGCATTGAAGGGCTTCGCCAGGTGTTCATGATTCCGTGGGCAACTCGCGCCACGGGATTCGGAGAGCAAATGGTGATTTCTCCCGGCAGCGTTCTGGGGATCGGCACGCGGGCCGTCGGTCTCTGGACCGGAAAGCCCGAGCCCGGCGTGAAGATCGTCATTCCACTGGAAAGGCTCTCCGCGATCGAAGACGTCACAATCCTTCTCTACAGCAGGCTCAGCTTCCTCTCCTTCGGCGACCGCCTGACGATCCGCTACAATACGTTGGCCCGATTCGCGCTCGAGCCGGCCCTCCTGGAGCTGCGAAAGCAGCTTGCGGGCTCGCCCCAGCCCCTTCCGCGTGAGGATGGGGAATCCCCGGAATTGCCGATCAAGTGGGAATCCCTGGTCCGCAGCCCGCATCTGCGCTTCCACGAAGACGCCCCGGTGGCCTTTCGATTTGCCACCATGCCCGGGAAGTCCCCCCGCGAGCGCGGACGAGGTCAGCTCCTCGCCGTCAATCCCCACGAGCTCGTGTACATGTGCGACCCGCCGGAGGCATCGCACAACTACGGGGCGGATTCATTCATCGCTCCCCGCGCGCGCATCACCAGGGTGCGGGTCCGGGAGAAATACCTGGAGGTCGCCTCCAACGGCGCCCGATTCAGCTTGCCGATGGCCCTCGAGCTGCGCGAAGCGGCCGCGCGATGGTTCCCCTGAGTGAGGAGGCAGCGCGGTTTTCCTTTCGCGCTTCACTTTCGTAGATTCTTTCCGAAATATGTCACGTGTGACTGTGAGTGCTCTCCTCATGCTGCTTACGCCGCTCTTCTCAGTCCCGGCCGCAACCCCTGACATCCCCCCCTCGCCCATCACCGCATCCCTGGAACAGATTCTCGATACAGGCCCGGCCGCCTGGCGAACCGCGACGATCGAGGTGTACCGCTGGGACCTTTTTCCCGACATTCTCATCATGGACACGGTCGGATTCGCCGTGCAGGATCGGATGTTCACACGGCTCGCCTATTTCCTGGAGAAACAGGGATGGCGCGGGAAACTCCTGGGAAATGCGCGGCTTGCGGGCCGACATGGCTGGAATGCGCACGACTACGGCCCGGAAGGGCTTGCGGCTTTCTTCAGTGCCGTCGCGGAGAGCAATTTCCCTCTCAATCCAGAGGAGCAGGCGCTGCGGCAGCTCGCCCTCACACAGGGAATCATGACTTCGGCGCGGGGCGGATTCGCCCCCGGGCATGGCGGTGTGTTGTCCATTTCCCGCTCATCGTCCGCGATCGAAAGACGCCTGCTCCTCACACACGAGTCGTTCCACGGAATCTTTTTCTCCTCGGCGTCGTACCGGGATTTCTGCCTGCGGCTGTGGGACTCTCTGCCGGACGCAGAGAGCAAGTTCTACACGTCATTCCTCGATTCCCTCGGATATGACACGGCCGACCCGACCCTTGTCGTGAACGAGTTCCAGGCCTACCTGATGCAGCAGCCGCTGCGGTATGCCGCGTCGTATTTCGAGCGCTTCACGCGGCGACTGGCGGAGACAGGAGTTGCATCCGCGGTGGAGCCATCGCAGCTTGTCGATAATGCCCGGGCCCTGAACGATTTTCTCCTGCCCCGGTTCGGGTTCGGCGCCGGCGGACCGCTGCTGGCAGGCATCGGGGGAGAGCCGAACCGTTGAAGCGCGTACTCGGCTTTCTTCTCCTGCTGGGCTCGACCGCCGCGCCTTCATTCGCCCATCCCCACGTCTTCATCAGCAACCGCATGACCGTTCAGTTCGACCAGGGAATGCTGCAGGGGATTGCGTTTCAGTGGACCTTCGATGACATGTTCTCCGCCATGATCCTCTCCGACTACGATCCCCGGCACACGGGACAGTTTGACGCGGCACGGGCAAAGGCGTTGAAAGCGGGGGCATTCGACAACCTGGAGAACTATCACTATTTCATCGCGATCTCGTTCGGGAACAAGCCTGTTCGCCGCTTCGGAATGGAACAATTCGAGCCCCGCATTACCGACAAGGGACGACTGGTGTACACGTTTTTCGTTCCGCTCAATCTTGCGGTCGGAACGGCGGAGCAGACGGTGGTTCTCACCGTGTATGACGATTCCTATTACGTGGCCTTCGACCTCCTGCACGCGGAGGACGTGACGGTCCAGGCGGGGTCGGGAATCGCGTGCGCTCTTTCCGTGCAGAAGACAAAGGTCAAACCCCTGTGGCCGGGCCAGTACATGCCCGACCAGCTGTATATACGGTTCAAGGAGAGCTCATGAGACGTTTCGCCCTGTTCGTTTTCATGGCACTCGCCGCCTCAGCGGGTTTTGCGCAGGAGGTGCCCAATCCGTTCACGGCACAGGGAGCGCGGCCCCGCGAGGGTTTCTTCCACTTCCTCACGTCGAACGTCTCAGCGTTCGTATCGAATGCCATGGCACCGGTTCAGAAAACGCTCAATGAAAGCCTTGCCTCCATCACCCGTTCCCTGCAGGGCTCGCGGTCACTCGGCGGCCTGCTTTTCGTCGCGCTGATCTCCCTCGTCTATGGAATGTTTCATGCCGCGGGGCCCGGACACGGCAAGACGATCGTCTCCTCATTTTTCCTGGCCAACGAGGTAAGGCTGCGGCACAGCATCGCGGTCGGCTACCTCATCGCGGCGGTGCACTCGATGGCGGCGCTCTCCGTCGTCCTCGTCCTGTACTACCTGGTCCGGGGACTCTTTTCTACCGGCATCGAGCAGGCCAACCACTACATCCAGCTCGCCACGTTCGCCGTGATCGCCGTGCTGGGTACCGTCATGCTCATCGGACGGATCCGCGGCACCGGCCATCACCACCACGCTCACGGGCATGCACCCGATCGTGCCGGGGGAGTGACATTCAGAAATCTCCTCGGGATCGCCGTGCCGGCGGGCATGGGCGTCACGATCAGCGTGACCGGTGCTCTTGTGATCCTGGCGAAGCAGGGGACCCTGAAGGCATTGGCGGCAGGACGGGAAGAGCGGGACTCGCGCCTGCGTCGCGCGGTGGAGATCGGCGGCGCCGCGGTGCTGTTCCTGTTCGGTCTGGTGTTCTTTCTCGCGCAGCTTTGAGAGAACCCTGAAGAAGCCGCGGATCAGCGGGCGGGAAGCCGTTTCGCCTCCAGGGCAGCCCTGTTGTCGTGGAGGAACTCAAGCAGATACTGCTGGATATCGCCGAAGTACTCTTTCTGCATCCGCGCCGCCGTCCGCGTGATGAACCGGTAGTGCCAGCTCTCATGTCGGTACCCCGTGATGTTTTCGTAGCCCAGGGGATACGAGAGGGAAAACCCGTGTTCCCAGGCGTGAGCAGCGAGCCATCTGCCGGCCTTCGTATCCGCGAAGGCGTCCGTGATCGAGCCGAAGTCGATCGCCGTTCCGAGCTGGTGCTGTGATGTCCCCGGCCGGGCAGACTCGTGATCCGCGGCCGCATGCCCGTACGTCCGAACCTCACGTTCGTACACGGACTTCTGGTACTCGAACGACCGGTACGCGGAGGAAAAGAGGAGCGCTGCCCCCGCGCTCCGTGCGGCGGCAGCGATGTCGAGCACGGCCGCCAGGATGGATTTGCGGATCTCCAGGTCCGTCCGGCTGACCGAAAGAGGATACGCGGCAAGGCTCACGAGATCCGGGGGC
>PMZS01000207.1 GCA_003170115.1 Spirochaetaceae bacterium | reverse complement strand
CTATCACACAAATAGTTAGTAACTATTGTTATAAAACATATTGACATATCAAAGAAGTATGCTAAGATTCCATTGAGTCGAGGAGTCGGTGTCGAAAGTCCGAATACTGGGAGCGCTGGTCGCTTCGTTGAAGGAGGTAAGCAAGAAAGACAAGAAGCATTTCTCTGGCGTGGAACAGGCTATTCTGTTTCTCGAGGTCTTCATCTCTCAACGCAAAACTCTTAGGGAGTAGCAGGAGGAATCGAACATGAGAAGATTTCTTGTGATCGCGGCTCTTGTTCTATTGAGTGCCGTGTGCATTACGTCGCTCTTCGCGAACGGCGGGAAAGAGCAGAAAGGACCAACGACACTTGCCATTTCAATCCGGACGCTTTCCAGTCCTTACCAGGTCATGTACAAGGACGGCGCGGAGGCGTATTCGAAAATCGTAGGACTTCCACTTGACGTCCTGACGACCGAAGCGAACAGCGCAAAGGGGCTGACCGATATCAAGGCCGAGATTGCCCGCACGGGCGGGAACGTTGCGTTCTACGTTGACCCCAACGACGCCGTGGACGCTGTGTCCATCGCCAAGGCGATGGAAAGCGCGGGGGTGTACTGGGTGTCGTGGTGGAGCAAGCCGGCCGATGTCAAGGTATGGGACTATCCGCACTGGATTTCCCACGTGTCGTTCGACGGCTATGCAGCAGCTGTGTTTACTGCCACTGAGCTGCTAAAAACATTCAAGACCCCTGGCCAAGGCATGCTGATCGCCCTGCAGGGACGACTTGGCGATACTCCCAACGGGGAGCGTTTTCAGGGGTTGCAGAAAGTGTTGGCGGACAACCCTGGCGTACAGCTCGTGGAATGGCAGTCCGCGGAATGGGACAGAACCAAGGCGTACAACCAGACCCGGGCCATGCTTGTGGCTCATCCCGATGTCGACGGCGTTTGGACCGCCAACGACGACATGGCCATGGGCGCGATTCAAGCGTTGAAGGAAGTCGGGCTTGCTGGAAAGGTTCTTGTCGTCGGGTGTGACGGCATCCCCGAGATATTTGATGCGATCAAGGGCGGGCTCGCGGCTGCATCTGTGTTGAACGACGGGAAGTACCAGGCGCAGCTTGGCCTTGCGATGTCTCTAGCCGCAACGCAGGGGAAGCTCAACGTTGCCTCTCTTCCGCACAAGTACCGAATGTTCGAGATCCCCGCCGTCAACGTCAGCAGGGAGAACGTAGACCAAGTGGTCCATGACTACATCCAAAACACGCCCACGTACGATCTCAGTAACTTCTTCTCGCGCTGGTCAATGGAGATGAAGTAGGCTGGAAACTTCGCCTCCAATCCCTGGCAGCGGAACCCATGTCTCCGCGCGGGCTGGAAGGTACCGCGCGGGGGCATTAGCTCGGAAACGGAAAGACGCGTGACTACTTGCGCGAAAGCTGGAAAGCGGACAGCCCGGGCGCCCTCGGCTCTGCATCACGCTTCCCTGACGAACCTCCAGATCCTGCTGAGCCTCTCCGCAACTCCGACTGTCATCACTTGGGGTGTCTCCGCCCGGGCAAGGGAAACGCGAGGGTGACGCTCAAGATTTCGGAGCGGAAGATGGGAAGGCAATGAATTCGATTGCCGACAAACTCCCTGCCCTAAGGGCATAGTTAAGGAAGGAAGTGACACTTATGCGCATTTCGCAAGAAGCATTTGGCCGGACACGAGAAGGGGCGGAAATAATTCAAATAACGCTCATGAGCGACAACAAGGTCACGATCCAACTGTTGAGCTATGGCGCAACCCTTTCGTCGGTCCAGATCCCCGATAGGGAAGGCCGAGTCCGGGAGGTCACTCTCGGGTTTGACACTCTTGAAGGCTACCTCAATCCACACCCGTACTTCGGGAGCACTCTTGGCCGAGTCGCCAACCGTATCGGGCACGGTAAGTTCACTCTCGACGGCCGCGCGTATTCGCTTTTCTGCAATAACGGAAAGAATCACTTGCACGGTGGGGAGAAAGGCTTCGACAAGGTTGTCTGGTCCTTCACATCTTTCCTTCGCGACGCGACGGCAGGCGTTGTCTTTTACTATACAAGCGCGGACGGGGAGGAAGGCTACCCGGGGACCGTTGATGCCCGCGTCGGCTACACCCTTGATGACGGCGGGACCCTGGAGATGATGTTCGAGGCGCGGACCGACCTGCCCACGATCGTCAATCTTTCTAATCATGCGTACTGGAATTTGAAGGGGGACGGCGAGGGCAACATCAAGGATCATCTTGTCACGTTGCCTGCGGATCGAATTGTTGCGGTGGACAGTGAGCTTATCCCTACCGGGGAGTTGAAAGAGGTGGCAGGCACACCGTGGGATTTCCGTCGGGGCAAGTCGATTGGGCAGGACTTGGAAAAGGCGGGAGGAGGCTACGACGCGTGCTACGTGCTGGGCGATTCCGTCGATGGATGGCGGAAGGTCGCCAGGGTTCGCGAGCCCTCATCCGGCAGAGGCCTGGAGATGTCCACGACGCAGCCGGGAGTGCAGTTCTACTCGGGGCATATGCTCACTTCCACAACAGGGAGGGCTGGGAGGCAATATCAGACCTACGGCGCGTTCGCACTTGAAACTGAAGGGTTTCCGGACGCCATCAATCACCCGGGCTTTCCCAGCGTCGTGCTGAGGCCCGGACAGAAGTCACTGGAAAGGACCAGGATTCGTTTCTTCAGCGAATGAGGGCAGGCGACGGGAAGAAGGGTCGGTCCCCACGAAGACGAAGACTTTGAACTCATTTTCGATATCGATCTTTTGGATGAGGCATCCGATGAGACTGGTCCCCGGATTGATGTTGTCCACGTGATAGATGCCATGGTTGGTGTAGCAGCACAGGAACTCTTCAAGCCTCCGGGTGAGTTGAATCCTAAGGACTCAGGATAGCCGCTTTGCTCTAGCCTTGAAGGTGTCCATAGGAACCTGGACAAAGGAGCGCGACGGGCCGGTCGGATACCTGGTCAGTTGTGTGGCGTCACCTCTTCGTGTTTATCAGAACCATGAGCATCGTTAACTGCCTCAAGTCCCTCGCGAGTAATGAACCAGACAAATCCTGGCGCAGCCACCGAATCCGCCCGCCACAATCCAAGCAAGGCGGTCGCAACGACACCAGCAAGACGTATCCACGACACGTATGCGCAGACCATGCTGCATGCCCCGTCTGAGATGGGGCTGACAGCGACGCTCCCCCTGAATCTCCAATGCCGTGATGCTGTTCCCCCATTCTGCCCCTCCTTGGGGTGGGCAGAATTTCTGGAACCCGCAGCCCTGTTCCCAGGCCTTGAGCACTCAAGGTTTGTGCTCCTTAATCGAGCTTGACAGCTCTCCAAGCCAAGCTATAGTGGTAGCGTTGCCAATCAAGAGTGTTCATGGACTTGCCCCGGTTTCGTGG
>PMZS01000225.1 GCA_003170115.1 Spirochaetaceae bacterium | reverse complement strand
GCAAAACCCCGAACATGGGCTAGCGAAGCTCGGGTACGAGCTCGACCACCAAACCGGCAGCCACATGATCCTGCGCCATCATTCGCCCCCTTATCGCCGAGTCACGGTGCCGAATCACAAGGAGATCGCCAAGGGAACTCTGAGGGCGATTATTCGGGAGACTGGGTTGACAGTAGAGAGAGTCGCCTCCTTGCTTGAATAGGAGACGCCAGGGCCGCCCGCGCGGGCGGGGAAGCTCTGACGAAGCTCGTCCATGATTGATATCCCCGATCTCGGCGAGGGCTTTCTGGAAATGTGGCGAGAATTGCTGCTCCTTGCGAAACAGGCTCCTGCACCGTGGACACTGATAGGAGCCCACATGGTTGCGCTGCCTGGCTGGAAGGCCGGTCGAAAACAGCTTCGGGCGAGCAAAGACGCCGACATCTTGGTAAATGCCCGCGTCGTGGGCCAGTGAATGCAGAAAGTCAGCGAGACCCTGTTGTCGCGAGGCTTCTTCTTGTACGGCGTCTCGCCAGAAGGGATCGGCCATCGGTTTGTTAAGGGGCACGTCCTTGACGTCCTCGGAGCGGACGGCGTTGGCTCGCACATCAGCCTCCAGACGGTACGGCAGAGTTTCCGGGGCGTTGCTTGCGAAGGTGAACAAAAGTACTATACTTAAGTGTGATGTATGGTATATTTGTTCGAAGCTCGCCATGAAAATGCAAGCGTGGAATCGGGCTGCTTCTGCCATCAAGAAACAGGGCGGCTATGCAAGGTCCAGGGATCTCCGCGCCGCCGGCATTCACCCCTCAGTCCTGCCGGCAATGGAGCGGGGTGGTCGGGTTGTGCGCCTGAAGCGCGGGCTCTACGCTCTCCCCGGAAACAACACCAGAGATGAACGCGTGGAGGCTCTGCTCGCCGTTCCTGGTTCCGTGCTTTGCCTTGGGTCAGCGCTTTCGTATCATGAGCTCGGTACATGGGAGCCACCGGAGATATACCTCGCGGTAAAGTCCGGTCGGAAAGTTCGGATTCCTGATTTCCCTCCGATACGAGTTCATCACTTCTCAAGACGTTTCTTCAGCCTGGGGCTCATAGAACGGACAGGCAAGGGCGGGGCCCTCCGCGTCTATGACGCAGAAAGAACGATTTGTGATCTCTTTCGCTTCCGAAGGAGCCTCGGTACAGATGTCGCGGCTGCTGCCCTGCGAGAATATGTCAAGCGCCGATCCAGGAACATTCCCAAGCTTCTCGACTATTCCCAGCAGCTCCGCATCTCGGGCCCGGTTCGCCATGCACTGGAAATTCTCGTATGAAGAATGTCGCAGCGTCCATTCGTGCCCGGCTCAGGCTGAAGGCGAAAGAACGCGGTATCACCTTCCAATTTGCAAGCGTTCTCTACATGCAGGAAGGGCTCCTGGCACGAATCGCGGGATCTCCGTATGCCAGCAAGCTCATCCTCAAGGGAGGCTTCCTTCTCTTTGCGAATCAGCAAGCGGCAGGGCGTACGACAAAGGATATCGACTTCCTGGGGGACGGGATCCCGAACGATCCGCAAGCGCTGGCCGAGATCTTCGCGGTATTGGTGACCCGGGAGTACGGGGATGGTCTCTCCTTCGATGTGGGCTCGATTCGCTCCGAGCGCATCACGGAGGTGGCAGAATACCACGGGGTGCGCCTGCACGTGACGGCGAGGCTCGGTACCGTGCGGAATACTATCCAGGTTGACATCGGCTTTGGCGATGCCTTGGAAGGCGGTCCGCGGAGCACGATTCTACGAAAGCTCCTCGACGACACGCCCCTGGTAATTGTCACATGTCCCCTCGCTACAGTTCTCGCGGAGAAGTTGGAGTCGACAATAGCCCTCGGAGACGTCAACAGCAGGATGAAAGACCTGTACGACCTGTGGTTCATCCTGGAGCACGTGCCGCTGTCCGACCAAGAAATCTTGGCTGCACTCCGCGCCACTTTTGCTCGCAGGAGGACCGTCATGCCGGAGGGCCCAGCGGTCTTCTCCCGTGAGTTTGTGGATTCAGAGAAGACCGAACTGCTTTGGGAAGGCTTCACTCGTCGCTCAAAGCTCCGAAACCTCGCGCTCTCATCGATCCTTGACATCATCAAGACCAGGCTCGAACCGCTCTATACGAAGATGCGACTCATGCAGGACTGGCCCCCGGCGTCTTGAAGTCCATAAGCAAGCGGTACACTGAGCGTGAGCGGGCGGAGGCCGGCACGCGACCGAATAGGGAGCGCGCATTACCGAAGCGGTCCGAGCGGAGCGAGGACGGAACCCCCGCAGCACGTCTGAGGCGGCAGCCGGCCCAGCGCCAAAGGCGCTCAGGACGGCGAGAGCCCGACCCGCCCGAGGGGCCTAGATGCGATTCGCCGGTTTGCGACCGTCACGCCTCGGGCGGGGCACGCCCAATATTTCACATGGAGCTCACGGAAGGAATTGCCTGCGCACTTCGCCTCGTCCGACAAGATTGGCGAACGTGCGAAAATCCTTCCTCGCATGCTGGATGCGGCCAGCCGCAAGCGCAGGGTGAACGCCATGGGAACGGGCATAGTCGACGAGTTCCGCCGCGGATAGTGCTTCGCGCTTGTCCAGGTCGAAGTCCTCTGGCAGGAGCGCTTTTGCCGCGAAATCGTCAGCCTCACGTTCCTTTGAAGAGCGCGAGTCTGTCAGATCGAGATCGTCTGCAATCCAGGAGCTTTCAGTCGAAAGGTGTCCGAGCTTGAGGTGTCCCAGCTCGTGGAGCAATACGAACCAGAAATTGTCCAGCCGATCGTAGCGCAGTGTCAGGGCGATGACGGGGCTTCCGCCTTTCCTGAGAAACACGGCTCCATCCAGATACGTATGCGCGAGATGCTTCAGGACTACCAGGACTATGCCAGCCTTGTTGAGGTAGTCACGGGCATGACGCGGACCGTCGTCCAGAACGCTCAGTGCGACAAGCGTTTCAATGAACTTGTCCGAGAGAGATTCAGCGTTGAACCTCTGGGGAGTGCTGATTTCAGAAGCCTCCAGGAGCACCTGGAGGCTCCACCCGAGGAGCGCGTAGCGATTGAGCCTCGCATTCAGCCGCATTCCGTCGTTCTTGCGCAGAGCAAATTGCGGCACGGCGGAGAATCCCCCAACGCGGCCAACCAGCCAGCGGATTGCTTCCTCGGCTTTCTCGCCAATCCCTTCTTGCCCGGCCCCGAATCCGCGAAAAGCGCCTCTCTTCTCCATCTCCCGAACGGGGAACCTGGCAAAGTCCATATCGTACAGGCCTTTTGGAAGGGCCTCCTGGGGCTTCCTGATGAGAACGTCAGCCGGAATTCCAACGTGCTTGTTGAGGGACCGGATCATGGCGAGGGTGAGCTCACGCTTGCCTGAGAGAACCTCTGAAACCCTGGAACGTGAGCCGAGATACGGAACGAGGTCCTTCTGCGACAGTCCCGACTGCTCCATGCGGAACTTTATGGCCTCAATAGGATCCGGCATGTCGATCGGGAAGTGTTCCTCCTCGTAACGCTCAATGAGCACCGCCAGCACATCCCTTTCATCGTACCCGGGTTGACCCGGCTGGGCATCGAGAAGTGCTTCGAAGCGTTCGATTGCAGCTGAATACTCAGCTTCTGTCTTAATCAGCTTCAGGTGGTTCATCATGAGTCTCCGCGTCTATGGCATCGTACCGCTTATGTGTCCCGAGGAACTTGATAAACAGTATGCCTTGGCCGAATACAACCTCGCAGACGAGCCGGTATTTGTTTCCACAGATGTTGAAGACGACTCGTCGCCCCTTGAGAATGCTCGCACTGCGATACTGGGCCTTGATTTGCTGCGGAGTCTGCCAGGAAGCCCGCTTCGCCTCATGGTACCAGGACTTGAGCTGCTGCTCGCTGTCCGGGTATTTCTTCCAGAAGAGTTCGAGCCTGCTCCGCGCGATCACTCTCACTTACGGTAGAGAATATACTGTTCCCAGAATTTTGTCAAGTATATTGTTCCCAATTTGGTAACTATTTTGCAATTGAAAAATCCCTTGCCCTCTGGATGGCGGCAAGCGGTTGTTTCCATGCAGCGTGTTGACACAAATCGTACACTAGGTGTATAATAAAGTGTATGCGGACAAACATCGAGCTGGATGACGACCTTCTTGCGCAGGCGGCCAAGTACTCGACGGCGCGCACCAAACGCCGCCTTATCCACGAGGCACTGGCAACGTACGTCGCCGTCAAGGAGGAGGAGCGGCGGCGCGTCACCTACAGGGAACGCCTCGAGAAGGTCCGAGCACGACTTTCTGGTGTGAGGCTCGGCGTGGACTCCCGTGACCTGGTGCGGTCGGATCGTGACTCGCGATGAGCCTTTTCGTCATCGACACCAGTGTCACCCTGGCGTGGTATCTGAAGGAGGAGTTCTCCCCGGCGGCGCGTGAATGGCAGGACCGCCTCTTGAGCGGCGCCGCGCGCTTGCTGGTCCCATCGCTCCATTACTGGGAGTTCGCCAACGCGCTGCGCACCCTGGCTGCCCGGAAGGTTATCGAAGAGGGAACCGCCCAGGAGTTGCTCGACCTTCACCTGGAAGCCCCGCTCGAGGTCGCGGAGCCGGACCGTCGTGAGGTATTTCGTCTCGCGCTGGAGTATGGCGCGACTGTATATGATGCCGTGTTCATCTGTCTCGCGCTGGCCAACGATGTTCGCCTGGTGACCGCGGAACGGAGCACTGCCCGATGGGTGACGAGGCTCGGGGACCG
>PMZS01000219.1 GCA_003170115.1 Spirochaetaceae bacterium | reverse complement strand
GCAAGGTGAGGGAAATGCGACAGGCTCTCATCTGCAAACCGCCTGTTCTCCCAGCCCTTCCTGCTGCTGATCTCCAGCTCGACATCCCCGAGCCTGAGGAACGCGACGTTGATGCTCTCTTCGGGCACCTCCTCAAAGGAGACCACTGTCATCCCGATCACCCTTGTGTAGAACTCAACTGAGCGTTCCAGGTTTCCCACCTGAAGGGCGACATGAAAGACCCTCAGTATCACCGCAACCCTCCTTTCACAGGACATCCTCTCAGAAACTCAGCGCGCGCAATTCATCGAGGTACCAACGGTACATTTCAAGGGACACACCCGGAGTAATCATGTGGTCTGGCATAATGATGTACCCCCCTTGCCTCATGAGGGGCAGGAGCCTCTCTATTTCTGAAGAAACAGCATGACGCCCTTTTTCCAGGGAGAGCTTGTCGAAGTTCCCCATCATTCTCAGATCTGTGCCGTACTTCTTCCTAAGGGCAATCGCGTCACCCTTGAACGTCCCAACTTCGACAGGGAAGAGAACGTTGACGCCGGAGTCCAGCAGATTACGGGAAAACTGCAGCACGTCACCGTCGGTATCAATTTCCAGGAGACGGACCTTGTACTCATCCAGCTTGTTGCGGATTTTCCGATATCCAGGTGCAACGCACTCTGTAAACACTTCAGGGCTTATCAGCGGCCCGTTTACTCCGCACATGTCCTCCCAGCCGTGGGCCAGGTCCACCTTCAATCGCGGCAGGATCTGGTCGATGGTCCAGCACGTAAGATTTGCGATCGTCATGATGACATCACAAAAGACATCACGTGCATCGTGAATCAGGTAGGACATGTTCTCCAGACCCATCCAGTTCCTCAGCCAACCCATCAGCGAACCGATAGGAAAACAGGCGGGGCTATCGGATTCGGAGAGTCTTCGGATCATGATGTCAGCGTCCGGTGCAAGGCGGGCAGGATCGGGCAACAGTCTTCGTTTATACTCGTCCCAATTGGAAGCATTCTTGAAGGAGTATCCTAGGAACTGCGGCATACTCGTTCTGTTCTTGAGCTCCCGCGAGATGGTCCCATCCCCGTTTTTCAATACTCTGGAATCTCCATCCTCCTCAAGCACCTCCTCCGCAAAAGAAGGAAAGAGGCCGATGTTGATCGCATCGCCGGGATGTGCAACTCCGAGCCAGCTGTCCGAGGAGATGAGCGTTTCCCACATTGGGGAGGCGCCTAAGAAGACGTGCTCGTCGGCGCCCTGTGGCATGCCTTCTCTGATCCAACGTTCTTTCGTTTCTTGCCATTCATTCCAATGAATGACTGGCATTGCATCGAAATGACCGTAGAACATGATTTCAGTATAAAGATCCCGGTATCTCACGACAAATCCTCCGCTTTGCCTCTTGACTTCTAAATCCACAAAAAGTCGCGCGACTTGCTCAAGCATGCCAGGGCCTTTGTCTCGAGCAGTTCCTCATCAGGTCATCGGAAGGATTCTAGCGCCTTCTTTTGAAGATAAAGGTGACACGAGTAGCTACTCGTGTATATCAAAAACACTTTACGCTCCACTTGTCAATAGCTTTTTAAATGTACGCAGAAGTTAAAACCAAGCAGATTTCTTGCACTGCTGCCATCGAAAGTGGGACAGATATCCATTCCAACTTTCCAAAGATTCTCCTTGACGTGTTGATTTTCATATGATATAGATTACACGAGTAGCTTCACGTGTAGCTCGAATGTCTTCTGGTCGCTGGACGAGATTCCATGGGCGTTGCCGGCAGTATGGAAATCGGCGTCAGCATCCTCTACAACAAGGAGGTGCAAGGGCAATACACGGATCATGGGCTTATTTGGAAAGATCGAGAGGAGGAGATGAAACGATGAATCGGACAATACGAAGAGGAATCGTGGTATTCCTCGCTGTCGTCGCTGTGTGTGCCATGCCTGCGTTGCTGTTCGCGGGCGGCAGCCAAGAGCAGAAGGCAGGTGCCGCTTCCGGCGCAAACGGGAACTGGGGCAACGTCAACTGGCAGCAGTTCAAGGGCAAGACCCTGAACGTGCTCATCACATCAATGCCGGTCGCTGAGGTGTACAAGAAGCAGATCGCCGCGTTCGAGGCGCTCACCGGGATGAAGGTCAACTTTGAGTTGTTGAACGACACGGATCGGCGAAAGAAGCAGATCGTTGATTTCTCATCTCACATGGGTGAATACGATCTTGGCAACATCGGCTTTGCCAACAGGGAAGAGTTTGCACAGCCCGGTTATCTCGCCGACCTCGCCGCGTATGTGAACAATCCCAAGCTAACCGATGCGGCATGGTACAATATCGGGGATTATCCGAAAGACATCATCGCGGCGGGGTACTCGAACGGAAAACTGGTGTACATTCCCTTCACGGCGGAGTTCTTCCTGCTGTGGTACCGCACCGACATCTTCAAGCAGCTGAACCTGAGCCCGCCGAAGACCTTCGATGATCTTCGGGCCACCGCCGCCAAGCTCGATGCCGCCCGCAAGGCCGGGCAGATCTCCGCGTACGCGTGGGTGGATCGCGAGCTGCCCGGGTCTAGCGAAGCGGGCTGGAACCTCTTCTGCACGGCGAACAGGATGAACGTGGATTTCCTGAACTACAAGGCCATGACCTCGAACGTTGCGACGCCGCAGGGGAAGTCGGTCCTCACTTTCTACACCTCCATGATCAAGGACTACGCGCCTCCGGGAACGGGCAACTGGAGCTGGGGCGAGATTGCCCAGGCCTTCAAGAGCGGTCAGATCGCTATGACGGTCGGAGGGAATGCCTCGTATACCTACCTTGAGGATCCGGCGCAGTCCAAGGTCGCGGGAAAGGTCGGCTACGCGCCGCCCCCGATGACCGCCGAGGGACGCGATCCTCTCTGGGAGTGGGGCTGGGGCGTAAACGCGGACTCCAAGAACAAGGACGCGGCGTGGCTGTTCGTGGAATGGGCTACCTCGCCGACTCTCATGAACCAGATCGCGCCGGAATACGGGGTGCCCGCGCGCAAGAGCGTGTACGCGGCACCGGGATTCATCAAGGCAATGCCTGGCCAGCAGTTCATCGATGCCGAGCTTTTCATGCTGAACCAGGGCGTGAATCCTGATCCCGGACTGATCAATGCGAAGTACGGTGAAACCGCGGATATCATTTCCAAGGAAATGAGCAATATCATCGCGGGGATCAAGAACGTCGACCAGGCGGCCTCCGATGCCGACGCCGCCCTCTCCAAGCTTGGCTATACGCCGGCTCACTAGTCGATTTGCGGATTCGAGGGAAGGGGCGTCGCCCCTTCCCTTCCTATGAACAACGAAAGAAGCGCAGCATGGCCACAACGAGTGCGTACAACCGAGATGACAGGACCTTCCCCTATATCGCCATCATGCCGGTTGCGCTCATCGTCCTGCTCCTGGGAGCGGTCCCCGCGGGGTACACCTTTCTTCTCTCGCTCCAACGCTATGAGCTGATCAATCCGCCCGCCGTGTATATCGGCATGAAAAACTTCGTGACTCTCCTGACAGACGATCCGCGGTTCGTGCACGCTCTGGTGTTCACACTCTGCTTTGCCCTTGTGGCGACGAGCCTCGAGCTGGTCATCGGTTTTTTCATCGCGCACCTTCTGGCCGACAGGGAAGTGTCGCACTTTTTTTCCTCCATGATCCGCACGCTCCTTCTTGTGCCGTTCGTCGTCGCGCCCGTCGTGGCCTCCTACACCTTCAAGACGCTGATCTACGACCAGACCTTCGGCTACCTCAACAATGTCCTGAAACTGGTCGGCATCCCCGGCGTCGACCTTTTTCACGGCTCCATTGCGGCGCCGATCGGAATCCTGGTAATGGAGCTCATCCTGCGGACTCCGTTCATCGTGATCATCCTCTATGCCGCGATCTCTTCAATAGAAGTCTCGATATTCGACGCGAGCAAGATCGACGGGGTCAACTGGGCGCAGAATATCGGGCGTGTCATCATCCCGGTCATCCGGCCGATCATCGTGATCGGCTGCATCCTGCGCTTCATGGACGCTCTGAAGATGTTCGACGAAATATACGTCGTGACCGCCGGAGGGCCCGGCTACGTCACCGAGAACCTGTCGATCTTCGCGACGACGCAGGCCTTCACCTATTTTCACATGGGATACGCGGCCGCGGCTGCCTTCCTGTTTCTTCTCGTCGTGGTGTTTCTTGTCGCTCTGTTCATGAGGAGGATCCGGCTGTGAAGAAGATCAGGGGAGTCCATCGGGGCGCAGCGAGACGCGTTCGGATCGCCCTCAAGCATTGCGTCCTGGGCGCTGTTGCCGTCTTCGGGCTGATACCGTTTTTTCTGATCGCCACCACGTCATTGAAGCTGCCATCTGAATCGGTGATGACGCCTCCGAAATGGCTGTTTACCCCGACAATGTCGAATTACCGCATCCTGCTCAGCACTCCGGAGTTTCTCCACGCGATCATGAACAGCCTCATCATCGCCGGCGGGGCGACGCTGGTCTCCACCGTCACCGGCGTCCTTGCCGGCTATGCCTTCAGCCGGTTCAAGTTCCGCGGCTCCGGGGTTGTCTCCTATGCCATCCTGATCCTGCGCATGGTGCCCCCCATTACCTTCGTCATCCCCTACTTCCTGCTCTGGCGGACACTGAGGTTGTCGGACACCTACGTGGCGATGATCCTCATGTATACGACCCTCGGCATGCCGCTGCTGGTGTGGATGATGAGGAGCTTCTTCGTCGATCTTCCGATCGAGATGGAGGAAGCCGCGCTGGTCGACGGCTGTTCCCGCTGGCAGGCGCTTCGGCTGATCATTATACCGGCCGTATCGCCGGGCATCTTTGCCGCCTCCACGCTGGCCTTCATTGCGGTGTGGAACGAGTTCATGTTCGCGCTCTATAACACGGGCAGGGTGACGCGGACGCTGCCCGTGGAGATCTACAACTCTCTTGGCTACTATCAGCTCGATTGGGCCAAGCTTTCCACCTCCGCGGTGATCGCCATCATTCCGGCCATCCTCTTCATCGCCTTCACGCAGAAAAACATCGTCAGGGGCCTCACGATGGGCGCCGTGAAAGGCTGAAGAGAGACGGACGGGGAATGGCGGCCATGCACACCTATCTTCTTGGAATCGACATCGGAACCGGCTCGTGCAAGGCAACGCTGCTGGGCATGGACGGCGCCCCGACCCGCACGGCGGAGAAGGAACACTCCCCGCTGTTTCTCTCCGCGGAGTGCGTGGAGCAGGATCCCCGCACCTGGTGGGAGAGCGCCGCCGAGACCTCTCGTCGACTGCTCCGCGCCGCGTCAATCGCTCCGGGCCAGATCGTCGGGGTGGGAATCACCGGACAGATGAGGGGAATAACCCTCATCGGCAAGGACGGGCAGAGCATCCGGCAGTCGATCCTCTGGAATGACCGGCGATGCGCCAGGGAGGTCTATGAGCTTCGCCGGGATCTCGGGGAGCCGCTTCGCCGGATCACCCACAACCCCCTGAACGAGATGTGCAGCCTGCCGAAGCTGCTCTGGCTCAAGAAGAACGAGCCACAGCTCATCGCGCGCATCTTTCGCGTGATATTCCCGAAAGATTTCGTGGTCCTTCAGCTGACCGGAGAGATTTCCACCGACGTGAGTGACGCTTCCGGGTCGTCCTTGTATGACCTGGCCGAGAACCGCTGGTCCGAAGAGCTGTTCACCGCTTCCGGCTTGCCGATGAGCCTGTTCCCTCGGCCGCGACGCTCAATGGAGGTCGTCGGCACGGTCACGGCGGCGGCGGCCGCGGAGACGGGAATTCCGCAGGGCACGCCCGTCGTTGCGGGCTGCAGCGATGCGACAGCGGAGATGGCGGCGCTGGGAATAACCGACTCCCGCCAATGCAAGGTTCGGCTTGGCACATCAGGTGCTCTTTCAACGGTCACTGAGACGTTGGAAGCCGCCACGGATATGGTCTATGTCTGGTCGTATCTGGAGCCGGGGAGATGGATGCTCGACCTGAATACACGCTCATGCGCGCAATCAGTCGAGTGGATCCGCGGCCTCTGCTATCAGGAGGAGAAGAGCGCCGAGGGGGCGTACGTCCGCATGATCGCTGATGCCGCCAGGGTCCCGGCCGGTTCCGCCGGGGTCACGTTCCATCCCTACCTGCTGGGCGAGGATGCCCCCTACTGGGATCCGTCCTTGAAAGGGAGCTTCTTCGGCTTGAGCGCGTCGCACACCCGGGGGCACCTCGTGCGCGCTGTATTCGAGGGGACGGCCTTCGCGCTTCGAGACGCGATGTCCGCCTTTGGCGACAGGGAGCGCACGTTTTCGGAGTTTCTTCTCTGCGGCGGCGGCGCCAGGAACAGCCTGTGGTCAACCATTGTGGCGACCGTGCTCGGACGTAACCTGGTGATTGTCACGGGCGCTGAAGCATCGGTCGGCGCCTGCATTCTCGCGGCCGTTGGCGTCGGAGTCTCGCGTGATGTCCGCGCGGCCCGGAAGGAATTGTTTGCGAACGCAAAGGTATGGGTGGAGATCAACCGCGAGGAGCGCGCGCTGTACCAGGAGAAGTTCCTCCGGTATCGGAGAATGAAGGGCGTCTACGATGGGCTGTATCACGATCGGGACGCGGGTTGACGGTGAGTTTTTCAGGAGGAGAACAGTGAGTAGTGAGAACAAGAACTTCCGACTTGGCATCATTGGGGCTGGCATCTTCGCCGAAGCCAACCACTTTCCCAGCCTTGCAACCCACTTTTTTGACGATGTTGACCGTGTTGCCGTGTGTGACCTGCGCATCGAGCGCGCTCAGAGAATGGCCGGTCGATACGGATGGCAGAACGTCTATACCGACTATCGCGCGATGATTGAAAAGGAGTCACTCGACGCGGTCATCGTCTGCCTCGGGGCAAAGAACCATCCCGCGGTGGCGGCGGACGTCCTGAAACGGGGTGTACCGGTTTTCCTGGAAAAGCCTTCCTCCTGTTTCCTTGATGGCACAAAGGAGATCCGTGAAGCATCCGAGCGGGCGGGGGTCCCCATCCAGGTGGGACATCAGAAACGCTACAGCCTGGCCTACGAAAGGGCGCGCGGTCGGGCCTTTGCCACGGACAGCTTCGGGAAGATCGTGCAGATCGAAAGCAAGATGCACGGATTCCCCGTGTTTCCCACCTTCTACACCTGCATGCTCGAATGGCAATGCCACAACCTGGATCTCGTCATCTCCTTCGGAGGGCCGATCCGCGCGGTGGAAGCCATGGCGAATCCGACCGGTCCCCGAACGGGCGGACTCATCGCGATGCTCCGTTTTGAATCCGGGGCGATCGGCCAGCTGGCGTGGGGGACCTACGGCGGTCCGGGCCAGTTTGCCGAAAGGATCGAGATCGTGAGCGACAAGGGCAATGGCGTCATCGTGGAGAATGCGCGTGACGTGGTGTTCTACGACCCGGAGGTGGGTGAGCGGTTCAGCCCTGACTGGAACCCGATCAGCAAGAACCAGAGTCACGTCTTCAACGGCTACGTGCGTGAGCTGCGGAGCTTCATCGATTCTATCCGGGGCGGAAAGGTTCCCGTTCCTTCCATCATGGATGAGGAAATGACGATGTACTGGCTCGGGGAAATCGCGCAGAAAGCCGGCGTGCCGCTGAAGTGGGAGTTCATCTCAAGCGAGCTTTGAGGTGAAGGCTGCAAAGCCGAATGACGTGAGGAGGTTGTGGTGGCGAAGACAGAGTTCCTCGAAAAATACCTGCTCTATGAGCTTGAAGACATCGTCGGAGAGGAGAACATCGTCATCGATCGGGCGGAAATGGACGCACAGTCCCTCGACGTCTGGTGGGTGACACGATTCCTTCTGTCCAAGGAAACGGAGATTCCCAAGCCCCTGGCGATCGTGTTCCCGAGGAGCACGCAGGAGGTCGTGAGGCTGGTGAAGTTCGCCAATGAGCACCGTATCCCGCTCATCCCGCGGGGGGGAGGGGCGGGAGACGTGGGCGG
>PMZS01000080.1 GCA_003170115.1 Spirochaetaceae bacterium | reverse complement strand
CGGTTTCGACGCGGGGCGGGCAAGGATCGCCCAGGGCTCGCGCGACTGGGTGCGTGTTTTCACCAGCGACTCTCTCGACGGTTCTGCTCCTCTGACGGCCATCCGCACGGTCCTGGCTCCGAACCCTTTCGCCGATTCCGCAGGCCTCGCTTTCCTGGGTGACGGGAAGCTCCTTGCCTGGGGATCCAATGCCTCGGGCACACCGGCGCTTGCCGCCCTGGATACGAGCACCATGGGGTCACCCGCCGAGGCTTCACGCACATTCGCCCCCATTCCCTCGCCCTTCCGGGGAGCGCTCACCGAGCTAGGGGTGGCGATGGACGAGCTGATCGGGATCGAACCAGGCGGGACGGTGAGAATCGCCGATCCCCTCACGGGTGAATCCCGGTTTGAAGCGAAGATCCCGGGTGCCGCCGCGGCGCTCCGGGTGTCGCCGAAGGAAATTATCTCGGGGAGAAACACGACGACAGCCCGGGAAGGATCCCTCCTCCGGCTGAACATAGGAACGGGGGAGACGGTTGCCATCAAGGGACGGAATATCTTCACCTACGCACTCCTTCTGGATCCCGGCCTGCCCGGTCGGGGTCCTTCCCTGTACTCCGTCGGCATCGACTCCGCGCGGTCGACGAATCTCCTGAGATACGACGGCCCGGGCTTCGAAAGGGAAACTCTGCTGGACAGCGTGGCGGAAGAAGACCTGGACGCGAGCCTCTCCCTGGATCCCGACCTGCACGTGCTCTACGCGACCCTCGGCAAGGACCGCGCGGTTGCCTGGGACGGGCAGGCGCTGCGCACGCTCACTCTGGAGAACTCGGCCCCCCGGCGGCTGGCGGTCCGGGGCAGGATTCTCTTCTCGATGAACAGGGATTCCACGGTCACGGTCGCGGACGCCCAGACGGGTGCCCGGTTCGCCCAGATTGCCCTTTTCAGCGACGGGGAATGGTGCGTGGTGCTCAAGGACGGCAGATATGCTGCCTCCACGGGAGGCGATCTGCACGTCCGTGTATTTGCGGATGGCGCGCCGGTGAAAGCATCCGAAGATTACCGGCTTCACATCGATACGCGGTGAGAGCGCGTTCCAGGAGGGAGAGGCCGCGCTTTCGCTTCAGCTAGTCATGAGAGGGGTTGGCTCTGACCTTTGCGATTGCATCATGCACCGCGCGGGTAATGCCCGGGGCGTGCCGTGCCTGCCCGCCGGACCCGGCATAGACGCTGCCCATGAGCGACACCCGGTAGGCCGGTTTCACGTTGTTCAGCGCGAACGCCGCCATGTCCAGGACGCATTCCTGGCAGGTGCAGACGTCGACCGCGGTCTTCAACTGTTCCTCCAGCTCCTGCAGGACCATCCGCTCCGCGTCATTCACGAGGCTGTCGAAGTCGTAGGCGTCGGTGATCGGCATATCAACTCCCCGCCTGAAGGATACATCGCCCGCACGCCGCGTTCCAGGTGATGCAGGCGGCGACGGCATTCCCGCGGCTCAGGCGTTTCTCTCCAGCGGCTCGAACTTCGTGTACCGGGAGAGAAAGGAGAGCTGGATGTCGCCCACGGGCCCGTTGCGCTGCTTGGCGACCGAGATCTCCCGCACTTCCGACTTCAGGTCCTCAGTGTGGATAAAGATGACCACGTCGGCATCCTGCTCTATTGAGCCGGATTCCCGGAGGTCCGCCAGAGAGGGCTTCTTTCCCTCCGTTTCCCTTCGAACCTGGGAGAGAGCGATCACGGGCAGGCCGAGCTCGCGGGCCAGCGACTTCAGGGAACGCGAGATTTCCGCGATCTGCTCGTGGCGGGGGAGGTCCCGGTTCTCCGACCCGATCAGGGTGATGTAGTCCACGAAGATGATCTTCACGTCCTGCTTGCTCTTCATGCGGCGAGCCTGCGCGCGCAGGTCCAGGAGCTTGAGATCCGGTGAATCGCTGATGTACAGGGGCGCTTCGTAGAGCCGGCCGCAGGCCTCCGTGATTCTGCTGAAGTCCGCCGGGCTCAGCATGCCGGTGCGCATGCGCTGAGAGTCCAGCCGGGCCTCCATGGACAGGAGGCGCTGCATGATGGCCATGGCCGACATTTCCAGGGAGAAGAACCCCACAGGGATCTTCTGGCGGATGGCCATGTTGGCGGCGATGGTCAGTGCAAAGGCGGTCTTCCCCACCGAAGGGCGGGCGCCGATGACGATGAACTCGGAGCTCTGGAAGCCCATCGTGAGCTGGTCCAGGTCCTTGAAACCGCACGGGATGCCGGTGTATTCCGTCTTCGAATGGTAGTGCCGTTCGATCGCGTCGAAGGTCAGCTTCACGATCTCCTTGGCGGGCGAGTAGGTGCCGGTCTGATTCCTGTCAGAAATCTCGAAAATGCGGCGCTCGGCGTCCTCCAGGATGACGCTTATCTCGGAGCTTTCGTCATGCGCGCGTGAAATGATCTCCTGGGAGACACGGGCCAGGGTCCGTCGGATGCTGCTTGCCTGCACGATGCGGGCGTAGTACTCGACGTTTGCGCTGGTCGGCACGGCCGAGGTGAGACGGGAAACGTAGGCGCCGCCCCCGCAGAGCTCCAGGGTGCCCCGGGTCCGCAGTTCGTCGGAGAGCGTTATCAGGTCGATGGATTGGCCACGGTCGAACAGGGCGAGCACAGCCTCGTAGATGCGCTGGTGCGCGCCCCGATAGAAATCCTCGGGCCGAAGGAGCGGGATGATGGTAGGGAGGGCCTCGGCGTCGATGAGCACGGCGCCGAGCGTCGCGATTTCCGCCTCCTCGTTGTGGGAAGGGATCGCGTCCCTGAGGTTGCCGGTGGACATGGCGTTGCTCACGCCTGACACAGTTATGCGTCCGTGCGGGGAGCAGGGGTCTCCACTTCCGGTGCAGGCTCCGCGGGGGGGATGGCGGCTTCAGGCTTCGCGGAGACGGCGTGACCTGCGCCTTCCGCGCTCGCGGCCTCTGCCTTGCGGGCCCGCGGCGCGCGCTGCTTCGACTGTGTCGATGCGGAGCCGGGTTGTGCCGCGCCTTCCACGATGAGCTTCACCGCAGCCTCTTCCTTGTCGTAGAGCCTGATACGGATCTTGTAGGTTCCCACCACGCGGATCGTGTGCTCGGGAATCTCGATCCTCTTCTTTTCCAGGGTATAGCCCCTCTTTTCCAGCTCCACTGCCACGTTGCTGTTGTTCACCGAGCCAAAAAGTTTGCCATTTTCTCCCGCCGGCACGCTGAACCTGATTTCCTCCGCTTCCAGCCGTTCCTTCAGGCCCGCTGCCTCCAGGCGCTTCTCCGCCTTTCTCTTGTCGATGGCAGATCGCTTGTGCCCCAGGGCCGCGAGGAACTCCCGCGTGTGGGGGACAGCGAGCTTCTTGGGGAGAAGAAAGTTGCGGGCGTAGCCGTCTGCCACATCCTTGATATCGCCCTCTTCACCGAGGCCGATGACGTCCTGATTGAGGATCACCTTCATCTGAAATCGCTCCTTTCGCTCTTAAGAATCCGCCTTCGGCGCCGCTCCATGAGGAATGCGGTACCGGATCCAGTTCTCAGAGATCCCGAGGACGGGGATCACAAGCACGATGAAAAGTCCCGCGCCGGGCGACGCGGCCAGAATAACGAGACCCACGACAAGCAGGAACCAGAGCAGTCGCGGGAGCCGGTACTTCTCGAACAGGAAAAGCACGATGGCCATGCCCTGCAGTCCGAACAGAAACAGCAGGACCAGACCGATGTTCCACGCCGCGTATGCCCACACAGAGATTCCGAAGAAAAGATCGACGAGCACGAGCGCCCCGGACACGATCAGGGGCCACAGCCACCCGCTTTCCAGCCGGAAACGGGAAAGCCGGAAACCGGGCGTGGAGTCCAGCAGGGCACGCGCCCGTCGGGCGGCCGCCTGCCCTGCCCACCAGGAAAAGGCGAGGAGGATGGCGTAGTCCGCGAGGAGGCTGCGAAGCAGGTAGGCCTCCGACATCTGCCGAAGCCGTGCCGGCTGCAGCATCTGGGCAAAAAACGCCGCTGCTCCCGTGTCCGCGGCCGGGGCGAGAACGCCGGAGAGCGCCTTCGAGATTTCCGCGAACAGCGCGTCCATGGACTGCTGGAATGCCGGAATTCCCGAGAGCCAGACCGCGGCGGGCAGGGCGGCCGCGCCGGCCAGGGCCGTTGCGGCAAGCAGCATGACGAGGGTCCGGGGTCTGCGACGGAGCGGCAGGTTCACCACGATCATCCCGATAAGGAGTACGCCTACGACCCCGATCTCGATTGTGCCCAGGATATCGGGGAGGGCGTGGTCCTTCGAGAAGGCCGCCGGCCAGAACCTGATGATCAGGAAGACCGCGAAGAACACTCCTGCCGCCAGCGCAAGGCTGCGGAGCC
>PMZS01000222.1 GCA_003170115.1 Spirochaetaceae bacterium | reverse complement strand
AGTTCACCTGCTCGAAGTACAGCGCGCCATCCGGCATGCGCCCGAGCACGGTGCCGGCTCCGGACTTCATGACCCACTCCCCCGTCATGCGCTCCAGCTTCACCCAGGAAGGCATCAGGCACGGAGTGCCGTCCGGCAGCGTCCACTCCTGCCAGTCGCGGCTGTCGAGGCTGAAGCCCCGTCCCATCTCCACGGTGTCCACGCCGAAGCGCCGCAGGACGTCCTCGTCCACGATCGCCAGCTGCTGTATCGGGTCGTACACCCGCACCGGCAGCGGGGGCAGGCCCAGGTGCGACCTGAGACCCCGATAGGCCAGGGCCGCGATACCCGAGGACCTGTGTCCCGAGAAGTCAATCGGCGCCGTGTCCGGCTGCCTGTGCGCGAATGCCTGGTACACCCTCTCCCGAGACGTCATCCCATTCCTCCTCACACCTGTCTGCACGACATGCGCCGCACCAGCTGTTCCTTCACCTTCAGCACGTGCACATCGGAGTCGGTATTCCGCATCCGGTCGAACATGAGATTCGCCGCAATCCTGCCCAGGAGAGTCGTGTCGATCCGCATCGTCGTGATCTGCGGCATGAGGGGAAGGCTGTAGTCCAGCACGTCCCCCGGTGCCACCAGGGACACGTCCCGCGGCACCGAAAGTCCCAGCCTGCCCAGCGCGTCGATCACGTACAGGCCGAGGTAGTCGTCGTGCGCGAATATCGCCGTCGGCCTCTCGGATCGCTTGAACAGGGCGGCCAGTTTCTTTTCCAGCCTCTTCGCATCCATGAACGGAACCGTGATCCGCCTCTCCGGTGAAAACCCGACGCGATGCTCCTCCAGCGCCTTTCGGAAACCGATGAACCTGTCGGCCACGACGCTGGGCGATTCCGGCCGCTCGTACTCCACGAATGCCAGTGACCGGTGGCCCAGGGACAGCAGGGAAAGGGTTCCCTCGTAGGCCCCCTGGAAATCGTCCACGCACACCGAGTGGAATCGGGCCTGGAAGCCGCTGTTGTTGATCACGACCACCTGGATGCCGCGCGCGCGCAACTCGGCGAACACCGCGCCATCCGACATCTGCAGGGCAAACACAGCTCCCACGCCCGACTCCACGACGTACCGTACGACCTTGTCGGGGTCCGCCCGGGTGCTCGCCGGTATCAGCACCGGCACGTGCCCTCTCTGGCGCATGGAACGTTCCAGCTCCAGGATGGTGGGCCTGATGAAATGCCACTCGTACTGCCGGTCCTCCGCGTGGAGGATCCCGAGGCTGGCCGATGCGGCGGCCGGGGCGCGAGTCACCCGCCTTGGCCGGTAGCCCAGCAGATCCGCGGTGTCACGCACCTTGCCGCGGACCTCCTCTGATATCCTCCCCTTGCCGGAGAGAACCAGGGACGCGGTGGCGACGGACACCTTCGCCTTTTTCGCGATGTCTTTCAGTCGAGCGTGAGACACGGCACCAGCTTTCGTGCTGAAATTTAATCATATTTAACCTCGCGGCAAGGCGGTTGTCAAGCAGACATAGTTGATAAAGCAAGGCTATATGGGCTGGCCAAGTGATTAAAAAATGATAAAAAGAAGGAATGAACCTTGACAGCAGACTCCTGCTCGGGTAAAAATAGCGTCAAACTGCAAGGAGGATTCTATGCGGAAAATGATGGGACTCATGCTATGCGTTGTTGCCGGCGCGCTGCTTCTCGCGGGCTGCGCGGCAAAACCGACG
Source organism: Spirochaetaceae bacterium (assembly GCA_003170115.1). Taxonomy (GTDB): domain Bacteria; phylum Spirochaetota; class Spirochaetia; order SZUA-6; family Fen-1364; genus Fen-1364. The sequence goes on along the minus strand of PMZS01000222.1, from coordinate 43,021 downwards.
AATCTCGTGCTGATGCACGACAAGGGCGGAAACCCCAACTACGTGCCGTTCTTCGAGGACCTGGGCAAGCAGGCCAAGGCCGCCATCGGCGTCGGGTTTACCCAATCGCCGTACCCGACCACTGACGTCTTCCAGGCCGCCGTTCGCGCGGCGCTGCCCACCTCCAAGGCGCCGGACCTCTTCACCTGGTGGTCGACCTACCGGATGAAGGACCTTATCGACAACGGCCTTGTTGCCGACCTCACCGACCTGTGGAACAAGCATAAGGCCGAGTATCCCCAGGGCCTGCGTGATGCATTCACCTTCAATGGAAAGGTGTACGGCATGGCGGACGTGGTGGAGTACTGGGGCGTCTGGTACAACAAGGACGTCTTCGCGAAGTACAACCTGAAGGTTCCCACCACCTGGGATGAGTTCCTGAAAGTCTGCGATACACTGAAGAAGAACAAGATCACCCCGATGCTGGAATCCGTCCAGCAGCGCTGGCCGACGTTCATCCTCTTCGAAGAGATGGTCGCCCGCCAGGATCCCAAGCTGTACGTCGACCTCTGCGAAGGAAGGGCCAAGTATTCCGACCCGCGCGTGAAAAAGGCCTTCTCCGTATGGGCAGACATGATCGCCAAGGGCTACTTCACCGATCCGTCCACCGACCTGTTCGCCGACGGGCCGCGCCTCTTCAACGCGGGCAAAGTGGCCATGATCCCCTGCGGGTCCTGGTACCTCTCCGTCCTCACGGGCGGCGGCGTGGCCATCGACAAGGCCGACATCTTCGTGATGCCGCCGGTGAACGCCTCGGCGGGCAAGGTTGTCATCATGGAAGCCAGCCCGATCGTCGTCTCGGCAAAGGCGCCGAACCTGGCGGCGGCAAAGAAGGTCGTGGACTGGTGGATGGGGCCCGAAGGCAACGCGGCATTCGCCAAGATGCTGAACCAGTACCCGGCCAACGCGAAGTCGGACTCGAGCTTCCTGCCGGCGAGCAAGGTGAATTTCGCCAAGACCATCAACGACGGTTACCAGGTGCTCAACCGGTACTGGGAAGCGACCCCCACGGCAATCTGCGAGAAGGCCGTGGACAAGTTCGCCGAGTTTATCCTGAAACCGAGCTCAGTCGACACTGTTCTTGCTGACCTGGATAAGATCGCCGACGACTACTGGGCGACCGCAAAGAAGTAGATTCCCAGGAATACACCTGAGAGGCGCCGCGTGGCGCCTCTCTATTTCACCGGAGGATTTTCCTGAAAACACGCGACACGATCGTGAGCTATGTGTTCATCCTTCCCGCGTTTGCGCTCGTGGTGGCGTTGCTCGTTCTGCCCATGATGCAGAACGTGTACTACAGCTTCTTCAAGTGGGACGGGATCAGCCCCCCTCTCTTCAACGGGTTGAAGAACTACCTGGCGATGTTCACGGACCCGGTGATCGCCGGTTCCATGCTGAACACCGTGATCTGGGTGGTTTTCACACTGGTGTTCCCCGCCCTCGGCGGCCTCGTGGTGGCGGTCTTCGTCACCGGACTGCGGGGGGAGAACTTCTTCAAGAGCGTCTTCTTCATCCCCCTCACCATCTCCTTCGTCGCCACCGGCATCATCTGGACCTACATGCTGGGCAGGGAGCTCGGGGTTCTGAACGGCGTTCTTGCGCTCCTGGGCATTCCTTTGAAGCCCTCCTACCTCACGAGCGTCCCCCTGAACACTTTCTCCATGATCTTCGCCTGGACGTGGCAGCAGCTTGGGACGAACATGGTGATGTTCCTCATGGGCCTGGGAACTATTCCCCGGGACCCCATCGAGGCGTGCATCATAGATGGGGCAAACAAGTGGCAGACCTTCGTACACGTGAAGTTCCCGATGCTCGCTCCCATCACGACCGTGGTCATCACAATGGCGATGGTGAACTCGTTCAAGGTCTTCGACATCATCTACGTCATGACCCGGGGCGGCCCGTATTCCTCGTCGGAGACCCTGGCCATATCGATGTTCCGTGAGACCTTCACGCTGTTCCACATGGGGTACGGCGCGGCGATCTCGGTGGTCCTGTCCCTGATCGTCATCCTGATCTCCGCCGCGTACATCAGGCGCATGACCAAGCGCGACATGCTCTACTATTGAGAGGGGTTGTGCAGGCATGACACGCTGGCTCAGAAAGGCTCCCGTCTACGCCGTCCTGGTGCTTCTCACGCTCATGTGGCTGCTCCCCGTAGTGAGCTCATTCCTCGTCTCGTTCAAGAGCTCCGAGGATTTCGTGTCCCAGACCTTCTACCAGCTTCCCACGCAGATCTATTTCTTCAAGAACCTTGTCACAGTCATCGCCCAGTACCGGCTCCTGGACAACCTCGGCAATTCCCTGATGTATTCCGCCGCAGGCACCGTGGTCGTGATCATCGCGGCCTCCATGGCGGGCTTCAGCATCGTCCGCCTCCGCCCGAAGTTCAACTTCGCGCTCTTCCTGATCATTTACAGCGGCACGCTGTTCCCGTTTCAGATGTACCTGATCCCCGTGTACAGGCTCTTCAATACCCTGAACCTCTACGATACACGTACGGGCATGGTGCTCATCTATTCAGCTATCTGCATCCCCTTCAGCCTTTTCGTTTACCGGGGCTTCTACACGACGATCCCGCGCGAGATCGAGGAGGCGGCAAAGCTGGATGGCTGCGGTCCCGCACGCACGTTCATCTCGGTCTTCCTCCCGCAGTCCCTGGCGCCCACCGCGGTTGTTGCGCTTTTCCAGGCCACCTGGATCTGGAACGACCTCCTCTTCGGCATGGTCCTCTCCCGCGCCCAGAGCGTGCGGCCCATCATGGTGGCAGTGGCGACGATGACGGGCTACGGCGGCGGGAACATCCCCTGGATCATGACCGCGGTCATCTTCACCTCGATTCCCACGATCCTGCTGTTCGTTGTGCTTCGAAAATTTTTCATTCAGGGGATGGTGCTCTCCATCACTTCCTGAATCTCTTTCTCTTTCCGTCCTTCACGGATTCGATTTCCAGCAGACACAGCTTGACGGCCTCTGCGGCTGAACGACCGGTGACGATGCCCGAGAGCTGCCCTTTTGCAACCCCGTCGACGAAGTCCTTGAGCTCATGGAAGTACCCGTCTCCCTCTGCCAGCGGCAGCGGATATTTTGGATCGAAATCGGGACAGACCGTGACAACCGGGCTTTTCGTGAAGTCCAGCTCTATGGTCGCTGCCTCCAGAATGTACAGGGCGCGCATGGTGAAGCCGAAAGATCCCGAACAGATCCAGCCGCCGCTCGTCTGCACGGCCAGATCCGGATACTCATAGAAGGTCGTGATTTGCGAGATGCTTCCATCCATTTCTTTCACGCCCTGAGATCGGACGGCGCGGGGAGCCCCAAAGAGGTGCAAAACCATATCGACGTCATGGATATGCAGATCCAGCGCGGCGTTGCCGGACAACCGGCTGTCGTTCATCCAATTGCCGGTGGCCCAGCGAGGGGGGCTGGAAAGCCGGGCGAACTCGGCATATCGCACTCGCCCGAATCTGCCCGAATCGATCAGCGTCTTGACATCTGCATATGCAGGCCAGAATCTCAGGCACTGGCCGACGCTGAAAAGCCTTCCTGTTTTCTTGACGTGAGCGAGCATCCTCGCCGTTTCATCGACGCTCAACGCCATCGGTTTCTCGCAAAAGACATGGTACCCCGCATCAAGGGCCCGTATCGTGTAGTCCGCGTGCAGGAACGTCGGCGCGCAGATATCGACGAAATCGAATCCCCCGGCGGAGAGCATGTCCTGGTAGTCACTGTACGCACGGGCGCTGCTCAAGTCGATTGATCCCGAAGTTGATGCGATATTACCGCCGGTCTCGAGCCGGATCACCTTCGGATTCTCCTTTCGAGGATCGCACACCGCGACAATCTCGACATCGGGAATCTTCTGATACGCCCCGAGATGGGTCTTGCCCATGAACCCGAGCCCGGCCAACGCGACTTTCACCATGGCTTTTCCACTGCCTCACGCAAGGCTGCCAGGCTCTCGATCCGGGCCAGTCGTGGGATGCCGCATCCGGCGGACAGGATGTAACGTTTCCCCTCTCCCAACCGCACGCAATTCCTGGCCTGGCGCAGGACTTCCTCTTTCGTCCCATCCAGAAAGAGGGTGGTCCTCAAATTCCCCCGGATGCAGACCGAACCGTCGGCGACCTTCAGTGCAGTAGCAAGGTCCACCGCCTCATCGATCTCCAGGCAATCCGCCCCCGATCGCGCCATGAGGTCGAGAATGTGACGGGAATCGCCGCACACATGCAGGAAAACCATCACGCCCGTCTCTTTGAGCGCGTGGATGACCTGGCATTCATAGGGGAAACAGAACTCCTCGTACTGCTCGCGCCGGATGAGGCCGGCCATGGAATCTCCGAATTGAATGGCGGGGACGCCGGCCTTCTCCCGCATGGCGATGCCGAATCGAATGGCGACCTCGGTGCAGCGCTTCAGCACTTCATGCAGCATCGGTCCGTTGTCAGATACGTCATACATCAGCTGCTGCAGCCCGCGCAAAATGCCGGCCAGTTGGAAGGGCGCCGAATCGATGTTCGCCAGCACGAAATAGTCCCCTCCGGCCCGCTCCATGACCCTTCCTGCGGCTTCCAGGAGCAGCGGCATGCGCCCCGCGGACGTGGGGTCGGGAACACGCAGCTTCCGGTAGTCCGCGAGATCTTTGCACAGTATCTCGGTTCCAATGGGCTCTCCGTCCACGGGAAAGTGAACTGTGCCTCCAAGCCCTGAGTACATGATCCAATTGTCCGAAGAGACGTAAATGCCGTCGTAGTCGAACATCTCCCGATTGCGAAGCAGCGTCTCGGCAAGGTATTTGCCATCCGTCGAGTAAAGCCCCTGGTCTCGGTGCTGCAGGGAGATCGCGGCGCTTATCATGGATGGGAAAACGGGAATGCGATCCGTCGGTCCACCCCGGACAGCGTTCGCCACGCGTGTTGACGCCTTCATCATGCCCTACCCTTTGACAGCCCCGAAGGTGAGGCCTCGTATCAGATATTTCTGTGTGAACAGCACGAAAACGAACATGGGCACAATAATGACAACGGAGGTCGCCGACATGGGCCCCCAGTTGATCCCCTTGTCCGAGATGTAACCGGAAACCAGGACAGGCAGCGTCTTCGCGTTGATGGAGACAACGCTGGAGGCGATGAGGAACTCGTTCCATGACAATACCGCCGTCATGATGGCTGCCGTGGCGATTCCCGGGAGCACGACCGGAAAGATGACCCGGGTGAAGCGCCGCCAGACATCGCACCCGTCGAGCATAGCCGATTCCTCGAGCTCGATGGGGATTTCTTCGTAGAAGCCGATCATGAGCCAGACGACAAAAGGGATCCCGATGCTCGAATGCGCAATGATCACCGCGGCCAGCGTGTCCAGAAGGTGCAGATCACGCATGAGAATGAAATAGGGAATCAACATGACGACCTTGGGGTAGAAACGGACCAGGAGGATCAGATACACGGCGAGGGCGATGAAACGGTACATCCTCCGGAGCTTCGCCAGGCCGAACGCGGCAAGCGCGCCCGTGAACACGGACACCACCACGACCACGAGGGTGACGATAATGGAATTGAGCAGATACGAGCCAAGCTGCCCCCCGCGGCCGAAGATGTCCGCATAGTATTGGAGGGTGACGACAGAGGGGATGATCCGCAAGGGTATGGATCTGAACTCACGTTCGATCTTGACGCTGTTGAGAAACAGGTAGAGAAACGGAACGAGCACCGCAATGAGGGCCATCGCGACGATGATGGCGCGCGCGGCGACATAAAGACGGGAGCGGTCCTTCATCATGACGTGACCCCCCAAATGGAGCTTTGGAGCCTGCGTTGCGCGCGCATGAGCGTGAAAGCCGTGGCAAGTGTGAGAATGGAAATAAGCCATGAGAGAGCCGACCCAAAGCTGATGTTGAAATAGCGCAGCGCCTGCCAGTAGATGTACAGTGTGACAACGTTGGTCGAGAATCCCGGACCGCCGAAGGTCGTCGTGTAGATCGAATCGATGACGAGGAACGTATCGACGATCCGAAAGAGTAGAACAATGAAGATGACGGGAACGAGGTAGGGAATGACGATGGATCGCAGGACCCGGATGCGCGAAGCCCCGTCGACCTGTGCCGCATCGTATAGCTCGAGCGGGATCAGGGAAAGACCGGCGCAAAAGATGACCATCGCGTAGGGCGTCCATTGCCAGATGTCGATCATGATCACCGAGACCAGGGCGAGCACCGGATTTCCCAGCCAATCGGGTCCCCGCGCACCGAATGTTGAAAGGATCGCGTTCAACAGACCGTACTGTGGATTAAGGATCATCCGCCATATTGTTCCGTTGGCGACAGGGGCAATCACCATGGGGAGAATGAGGATCGTACGAGCGACGCGAAGCACGCGTGACTCCCCCACGGTGAAGTACGCGAGAATGAAACCGAGCACGACCTCGACAAGCGTTGCGGCGACGCAGAACTGCAGGCTCACCGCGACGGCGTGGAGGAATACCGTGTCGTGGAAGGCCTTGACGTAGTTTGCAAGCCCCACGAACCTGCCGGGGGTGAGCGACGAGGCGAGGGCCCAGTCGCGAAAGCTCATCGTGAGAGAATAGAAGACCGGGAACGCCTGTGCGACGAGGATGATGATGACGGCGGGGAGAGGAAAGAGCAGAAGCGCGCCAGCCTCGTGTCTGACAATTCTCCTTCGCACGCAGGCCTCCCCCACACGGTAAAAATCAAGAGCACGGAGAAAGGCAACCCGCCCTTCCCCGTGCAAGGAAACGATCGAGAGCGATCGACTACTTCTGCATCTGGCCCGTCTTCTGAGCGTCGTCGATGAGCCCGACGGGCACCGTCATGGTCGCCCACTTCTGGTTCACCTGATCGACGCACTGCTGCGCCGAGATCTTGCCGAGGGCGAAATCGCCCAGCGAGCTTGCGAAGAAGTCCTGCGCCTCTCCCGAGAGCGGAGGATTGACGGCGACGGAGAAATTGTACTGCTGCGCGGCAAACTGGTGTGCATGCTGCTGCGCGAGCGCTGCATCCTGGTAGGTGGCGCTGAACTCCGGCCCGATGCCGTAGGTGACGTAGAAACTCTTGTCGTTCTGCGCGTTGATGAGAGCCGCGGCCCACTTGAAGGCTGCTTCGGGGTTTTTCGAGTACTTGGAAATGTACATCTGCCAGAGACTCAGCCAGGGACGGCCCGGCGTGACGCTCTTCCCCAGGGCCCATTTCCCTACGACCTGCGACTTCTGGGGATCATCGGCGGCGGCCACGACGAAGCTCGGCCAGCAGATCAACAAAAGCGCCTTGCCGCCCAGAAAACGGGCGTTCGCGTCATCGATGCTCAGGCCCATGAAATCCGATGCCATGTAGGACAGTAGCGTGTGGTTCATGTTCAGGGCCGCCACTGCCTTGTCGGCCTGGAGCTGGTACTTTTTGTCTTTGGTGATGAAGTATCCGTCGTACTTGTCGAAGAACAGCGCCGGCGCCTGCTCGGGGGCCCCGCCGGCGAATGCAATGGTGGCCATGCCGTTGGCATCCGCGATCTGCTTCAGCTTGGGCAGAAGGGCTACGAAGTCCGCCCAGGTGCTCGGCCACTGCACGCCGGCCTGATCGAAGAGGTCCTTGCGGTACAGCACGCCGTATGCGTCGGGGCCGTAGGGGAGGCCGATCTGATGGCCATTGAAAAACTCGCACTTCTGCATCAGGCCGGACAGGAGACCCTGCCCGAGCTTGTATTTTGCAATGTAGTCATCCAAGGATATGAAGTTCGCGTATACGTCGGCCAGATAGTAGCTGCCCGACATGATGTCGTACTTGCCGGTGCTCGTGAGGAGATCCGTCGTATTATTCTGTCGCAGAGTTGCCCACGGAAACGCCGCGATCGTCACGTCGATGCCGGAGCTTTGTTTGAAAGAATCCTTTATGCTGGCGGCCGCCTTGTCGTAGGTGCCGGACGCCATGACGCTGAAGGTGATGGACGCTGGCGTTGCAGCTTCCTTATTGCCCGCGGCGAATGATCCGATGGTCGCCACGCAGAGCAGACAAAGAATGAGACCAAATGCCTTCCTCATACCTACCTCCTATTGCCGTTCAAGGGGCTGTTCAATTCTCGCTTTTCGAGCCTTGCCACGCGAGACCAAGCTGCGCCGCGAGTCTCCGCACAACCGCGACGAGCTTCTGCTCCGAGCCTTTGCCGAAGGCGGCGGGATGTCCGTAAAAACGATAGGCATACTCAGATTCGTACCCTCCCTCCTGCAGAGCCTCGTCGGTGGGGAGATACCCCACGAGCGGGGCGCAATAGCCGACCACCGCGAACGGTGTCCGTGAAAAATGACGGGAAATGGCGTACGCCGTTTCCACAAAAACCTCGGCTGCGATGAAAGCGAATACAATCAGCCCGATCCTCATGACTTTCACCTCGAGAGCGGGCGCCGAGGATGTGCCGCGCGCTCCCTGCGCCGCCTGCTGCGCCCATTCGGCGAGGATGGATGCGATGTGGCGCAGCATCTCAGGATCGGGTGTCCCGCCGGGGGGAACGTTGAGGATATTGGCCAGGATGCGGATGTCGGAAGGATCGCCCGGCTCTCCGCGGGAAATGTCCCGCATCGCGGATGCCATTCGTTCGAGCGCCTGCCGGGGGAGCGGCCGCTGATAACGAAGCGCAATGGTCTCCGATAGGAGAGCCATCGGCGTTTCCTCCGGGGCCTCCCTCCACGCGAGCGGGGGCAGGTCGGCCATGATCCCTTCCACGACCTTTCGGGTGTCGTCGAAGCTCATGTCACGAAAGGGGACGCTCAGGTCGCCCGAGGCTCCCTGCAGGAACATGAAGGGAACCCCTTCCTTCGCCTGGAGCGCGCGGCAAAGCCCCGCCGGATAGTCCCCGGAGACGAACGCGGTGCACACGGTCGCGGGGTGCGCCGCCCAGTGAATGATCCCGGCGATCGACGCTCCCGAGGAAGCCTCGTCAAATCTGAGGAATACGAAGCTGTCCCATCCCGGACCCGTTCTTTGGACGAGCTCCTGAGCGTGCGGCGCCATGACGATGCTCCCGTCCTTCAGGAGTATCCGCCTGTTGAAGTTTTTCCCGGGGAGCGATTCGATCGCGCAACGAATCCGGGCTTCGCGCAGTGAGAGCACCGCGCGCGCCGCGGCGTCTTGTGTTCTCCCCACGAGAAGCTGCCAATAGCCTTCATCCTCCACGCCGCACCCGATGAGGCGTATTGTCGCCGGCGCACTGTGCGTATGGGTGCAGGACAGTATTCGTACGCGTGACGGGAAGCTGTTGCCGATTGAGGCGTCGAGGACGCGGTCGATATCCCTGACCAGAGGCTCACCTATGGCGAGGAGATCGAATGACAGGAGGAGGACCCTCTGGTCGCCCTGTTCAAGGGCCAGCGCATGAACCGTAAGGGGATCATGCACGCCGACCGAGGGCTGGTTGCGGCGCGCGGCAAATCCGGACAGGGTGACCCCAGGCGCTGGTGTGATGTCGGCAGCGGCGTATCCCGCCTTCAGCCGCGGCAGCACCTGTGCGCTCACCGCTCAGCCCTCCCCCTTCGTGCGAAGCTCCGCGCGGTTCTCGAAGACCTTCTGGAACGCGCGGACGATGTCCTGCGTATCCTCCTCCTTGCCCAGGAGCAGATTCTGCGCCACCCACAGCGCTTCGCTTCTGCAAGCGCGCTCGGTGACGGGGCACGTCTCACGATACGCGCGGAAGTCGGGTATCGGGCCGGGCCTGCCAGTGAGATACGGCGAGCCCTGGGCGTTGAAGGCGACATTGCGGTAGAGTGGGTTCTCGTAGAGGGGGAAACAATATCCCTCGGTAACGGGGATCCCTTCGGCGTTGAGTGCTTTCACGACGCGCCCCCGAGGAACGTCGTCCCATTGTGCCGAATCGTAGCGGAGGCACAGCAGATAGTAGACATCGTTTTCTGTCTGCGGATGCTGGGGGTTCGGCGTGATGCCGGGAATCCCCGTCAGCCCCCGGGAGAGAACCTGTGCGTTCCTGCGCCGGCGCGCATTCTGCCCCTGAAGCTTCGACAGTTGAGAGAGGAGGAGCGCGCCCTGCAATTCCGTCATGCGGCTGTTCCAACCGACACGCTCGTGTTCGTACCATTTGCCTGCCCGGGACCGGCCGCAATGCCTCAGGGACCAGGACAGCTCCGCAAGCTCCTCGTCGTTCGTCGTGATCAGCCCGCCTTCCCCCGCCGTGAGCAGCTTGGATTCCTGGAGGCTGAAAATGGCGATATCCCCCAGCGTCCCGGCCCAGCGGTTGCCCGTGAGAGAGGCACCGTGCGAGTGTGCCGCATCCTCGATGATCTTCAGGTCGTGCCCGGAGGCAATCGCGCGCAGCGCGTCCATGTCGGCAAACACGCCGCCGAAATGCACGGGAATGATCGCGCGCGTGCGGCTTGTGATGGCGCGTTCGACGAGCCGGGCGTCCATGTTGTAGGTAAGCGGATCGATATCCACGTAAACGGGGATCGCGGCAGCATTGAGAATGCAGGTCGAGGTGGTGACGAACGTGTAGGGCGTCGTGATCACCTCGTCTCCCGGCTTCAGTCCGATGGCCCTGCACGCAATCTCCAGGCTGGCCGTGCCGCTGGAAGTCGCATAGGCGAATCGGACATGTTGGAGCTCGGCAAAGGCCTTTTCAAAGGCCTCCACGCGGGACGTTCCCTCCCCTGACATCGCGAACTCATCCTTGGAATAGGCGTACAGCCACCATTTGCCGCTTTTGACAACTGATTCGACGGAACGCACGTCGCTCCGGTCGACCTCGGGCCACTGCGGGTACTTCCGTGCTCGGATCGGTTTTCCACCGCTGATCGCAAGCTTCATCCCCTACCTCCGTTGCCGCACCCAGCGCCCGAGGGACGCAAGAAGCTCGTCTGTCGTGACGTCGTACCCGAGAAAGGACACACCCTCAGAACCGCCGGCGAGCGCCTGTTCCGCGAGGAGGGGAACTTCCTCGGGCCGGGTCGCCCCGTAGAGCCGCATGCTCGAGATCACCTTCGTCTTTCCCTCCGCGGCGGCGACCGCGCGTTCCGTTTCGAATCGCACGACGTCAGGCCCGAAATGGACGACGCAGAGGATTTCGTCAAGCACGCCCGCATAGAGTTTGTAGCTCTGTACGGTGAGCCATGCGCGCGGCGCGGTCATGTCGTGCCCGGGGTGGGAAGGCGGCACGAACGCCGCCTGGAGCGGTATCCCCGGGCGCATTTCCGCGATGATCGATCGGACGTCGCGGACGAACTCCACTGCCGTATCGAACCTGAACTTGAGCATGCGGTAGAGAAGCGGTTCCTCCAGCAACAGAAGCGGGATTTCCGTATCACCGGTCAGCTTGTCACCTTGGGCGGTGATCACATGCTGGGGGATTCGCAGCGACCGGGCGGCAATCTCCAACGATCGCGCCTTGACCTCATCCAAATCCAGGTCGTGCTTCCGTGCCGCCTTCTTGCAGGAATCGCAGAAACAGAAGCTCCCCACGGTTCTGAGGGGAGGATCGAAAATCGCGGTCTGGGAATACTGCTCGAGCATTGTCTGGGGGATCTTGTCGAGCGTCAGACGATCGATCGGGTAGTGAGCGAGCAGGTCGCGGATCATCGAGAAACGGTATGCGCGAACAGCCGGATTGTTGTAGCAGAAGAACATCCGATCATGCGCGCCATAAAGGTTCTGCACGGCGAACTCTGGGAAAGCCGGGGCCAGCCTGTCCCCCGCGCATATCGGCACGAGCGCGGCAAAGCTGATCTTCTGGGCGTGGCAAGCGGTGATGAGCCGGGAGAAATAGGATCCGTCGGGGAAATCCCTGCTCTGCTCGGGCTTTATCGGGCTTTCCTTATACAAGGAGAGATCTGGAGGAAAGAAAAGGCGGTCTGTTTCAAGCGAGTAGATTGCGCGCTGCGGGTAGCGTGGCTGCAGGACTCTGTAGCTGTGATAAAGACTGGTGAAAAAGAGGAGATTATTCGCACCCGCGTCGTTCAACTTCGACGCTGTTTGCTCCGGGCTTTCCCCATGCGCCAGAGGTCCGAACATGGAAAGGTATACATCCATATCTCGTCTCCTCCCGCCTGTTCCAATCATCTTTCCACTTAATATAGGCCTTAAGTTAAGTCCTTAGTAAAAGAGAGTATACGCCCTGAAGGTGCCTGTCAACTGGAAAGTGGCTAGCTCTGTTCGATGTTTTCTTGCCGAAGCGCTATTGCCTTCTGGATCAACAGTGCGACCGCGCCAAGCAAAGCATTGTTTTCCGCAAGTGTGCTGAGGCGCATCGAATATCCGGCATGGAAGGGCTCCATGACGAGCCTCAGAACACGTTCCCGGAGAGGCTCCATGAAGAGCTCCCCGAACAGGGCGATTTCGCCTCCGATGACCACCGATGCCGGATTCAGGATATGGATGAGATTCGCGATTCCTTCCGCCTGAATGGCGACAAACCTTTCGAAAAGCGGGAGTGCGCGCGAGTCTTCGCTTTCGATCATGGTGACGAGCTCGCGAAGCAAGGCTGGAAAGCCCTTCCCTGCGGACTCCTTCATGAAGGGACGGGCGTGTTCGACAAGACTCGAGACGCTGCCGAGAGCCTCCCAACACCCCTTGCGCCCGCAGGTGCAGCCGGGTCCTTCCGGATCGAGCGACATGTGGCCTATCTCTCCAGAGAAACCACGGCTTCCGCTGAGGATCGCACCATTGAGCATGATGGCCCCTCCGATTCCTCTGCCGAGCGCGGAACCAATAAGGAGGAAAACCACGTTCTCCGGCAGCCCGATGGCGCCGTATTCAGCCTCTGCCAGGAGCCAGGCATTGGCCTCTTCGATGACGAACACCGGCATCGCAAGGGCATTTTGAAGCATCTCGCCGAGAGCAACGTCCTTGAGCCCCATGTTGATGTCGAGGATTATGGTCTTGCGCTTGTCGTCCACGAAACCCGGCACACAGACGGCGGTGCCGATGACGTGGTCCATGGATATGGCCAGCGTTGCCACTCCCCGCCGAACGATTCGTTCTATCACGCGTACGAGATCGGAGGGTGTGGGTTTCGCGATCTCCTCTGAATACTTCCAAAGCACCGTTCCTTCCAGATTGAGCATGCCGACTGTGATGCGGTCGATTATGACTTCTACTCCACACAAGACGGATTCACTGACGTTCAAGGCATAAAGGGTGGGTTTCCGTCCGCCGGTTGAGTTCCCTTCGCCGACGGGAGAGATCAGCCGCATTTCCATCAGGCGTTGCAGGAGGTACTTCACGGTCGCCCCCGAGAGGCCGGTCAGGTGCGCGATCTCCGAGACACGCAGTTGCTTCTTGGTCCGAAGGAGCGCAAAGACGGAGTGCATGTTGATCTGGCGCACGATCCGCGAGTCCGCGTGACTGAGACCAACGGGAATCGGCGTCTCCATATGTGGACAGCATGTCATCGAGCCCATCGGCGATCAAGGGGATGGTGCTCTCCCTCACTTCCTGATTATACTCTTCCGCGATGTCCCCCGCAGCTCTGGACGCCCTCGGACTTGTCGCCTCGTACGCGTTTGTATTCGGCTTCATCGGCATGGCGACCTTTCTCATGCGCCGGCACATTCTTCGCGCCTCTGCCGCGCGAAAAGTGATCCACATCGGGGTGGCGCACTGGTGGCTCATCGCCCTGGCCACGATGAGCGATCCCTGGGTGGCGTCCGTGGGACCGGCAAGCTTCATCGCGATCAATGCTCTTGCCCTGCGTTTCCGACTCCTGCCCGCCATGGACGAGGGGGCGGACAGGCGCAACCTTGGCACCGTGTACTTTCCCATTTCACTGCTGGTGCTCGTGAACCTCTGCTGGCGCGGAGTCATGCCGCCGTGGGTCGGGGGAATCGCCGTGCTGGTGCTTGGGTGGGGAGATGGCCTGGCCGCCCTGGTGGGTGAGGGAAACGGGGCGCCGGGAGTCCGGATCTGGGGAGGCAGGAAGAGCGCGGCGGGAACGCTCCTTATGTTCTCAGCGTCCTTCGCGGTCACTCTGATATTCACGCTGATTTTCAATGGTCGATACGGCGCGCTCCTGCCGGCCATCGGCGTGTCCACGGTCATCGCCACGGCCGCCACCTTCGTTGAGCTCTTCACGCCTCTGGGCATCGACAACCTCACCGTGCCGCTCGCCGTGGCTGCATTGTACGCGGGAGTGTTTGTGTGACGCTTCCGGTCCTGGTCGCAGTCGGGCTCATCCTGAACGCCGTGGCGGCCGCCATCGTCCTGTGGCGGGGATCAGTTGATCCGGGAGGCGCCGCGGCTGGCGTCATCGTCGGGACCCTGATCTTTGTGTGCGGCGGTCCGCTGTTCTGGTTCGTCCTCATGGCATTTTTCATTTCCTCCACGGCCCTGGGCTCCGTGGGGCGAAACGAAAAGGAGGCTCTGAAAAAGATCCACCAGAAGGGCGGCAGGCGGGACATGTTCCAGGTCCTCGCCAACGGGGGAATCGGGGCGTTCTGCGCCCTTCTCTACAGGTTGAGCGGCAACCCCGCGTGGGCGATCGGGTTCGCCGTGTCATTCGCCTCCTCGAATGCGGACACGTGGGCGAGCGAGCTGGGCGTGCTATCACGGGGGCAGCCGGTTTCCCTGTTCACATTCCGATCCGTCACGCGCGGCGTATCCGGGGGCGTGAGTATCCTGGGAAGCGGGATGGCCATTGCCGGCGCGCTTTTCATCGCCCTCATTTTTGCGCTGGAAAACCTTGCACTAGGGGTTGTGCCGGACGGATTTCCCCGACTTCTTGGCTTCGTGGCTGCGGGCGGGTTCGTCGGGTCGGTGCTGGACAGCTTCCTCGGAGCCACGATCCAGGCTCAGTACGCGGGCCAGGACGTCCTCACGGAGCTTCCACGCGGTGCCGACGGAAGTCCAAACAGGCGCGTGCGCGGCCTCTCCTTCGTCAACAATGATCTCGTGAACTTCGCCAGCTGCGCTCTGGCAACCGCGCTTGGTATTCTGCTGTCTCCACTCGCTTGACTTTGAAGTACGGCGATCTTGCGATTCATTTCATGAGGCTGTCGGATCGGGAGCGGAATGCCATTGTGAGCGCCGTTCATCGTTACGATGCTCAAGCCCAGGTGTTCCTCTTCGGCTCTCGCGTCGATGACGCGAAAAAGGGAGGGGACATCGACATCCTCGTGCGGTCCGCCTCCATCGGGCCGTCGGTCATGTAACGGATGCTCAATGCCACGCCCGAGCTTTTCGGCATTGCGGAGAGGATCGAACAGTATTGCAGACGTTTCGCGGGAGCATGACCCCTCACTACCAGACCGTCTTCACGCCGTAGCGGGGTATCAGGGGGTCTCCCGTCACGAGGGCGCACCGCTCCTGGATTGCCTGAGCAACCAGAAGCCGGTCAAAGGGATCCCTGTGAAGGAAGGGAAGATCGATGATTCCCCGGAAATGCTCCGGCTTCAAATCCAGCCAATGGATTCCATTCCGTCGGATCTCGCGTTCGAAAAGCCGAGGCCACCCGTTCGCCAGCGCGAGCTTGCCGATGGACAGTTTGACGCAGATCTCCCAATAGCTGGCGGGACTCAGGAACAGGAGGTTGGCTTCATCCAGGATTGCACGCAATGCTGCGGCACTCAAATCTTCTTTCCCCTCGACGAACCAGAGAAAGGCATGCGTGTCGAGGAGCAGTTTCACTTCGCATACTCGTCGAAGTCAGCCAGGGGCGCATCGAAATCGTCGGCCATTTTTTCCAGCACGCCCCGTGCGCCGCCAGCTTTTCGGGGCGGCTTTTTCGACGACAACGGGACGATCCTCACAAGCGGGGTCCGTCCTTTCGCAATGACGATCTCTTCCCCCTGCAGCGCTTCCTCGATCAGACGAGAGAGATGGGTCTTTGCTTCATGGATAGTGAACTGCCGCATGATCTGAATAATGACTTAGTCAAGGGCCTTAGTCAAGTTTTGAAATACGCTGCTCTAGCGGCCAGCTTTTTCCGCGGCGATGACTTCCGGTGAACGCCAATCCCAGCCCTTTTCGTCCAGGTCGGAGAGAGCCTTCACCATTGCGTCCACGAGCACCTGGCGCATTTTCTTTCCCTTTTCGCGCGTGCCCCTGGTCGGGTCTCCCGTGGCCCCGGTGTTCGTCAGCTCCTTGAACAGCCACTTCACGTCGAGGTATTTCGGAAGCTGGGGCACCACGCCGGCCGCTTTCGAGGGATTGCACAACTCGGGGAAAAGCTCCAGGCAGATCGAGGTCTCCCCCTCGCCCCCGTGGCCCAGCCCCTTCCAGACCTCGAAGAAGTCGGGCGGGAGAATCTCGCCCACCATCATCCACCACGCATCCAGGGACACGATCTTGAAATCCGGGTGCGCGACCTTGGCGGACCTGCTTGCCACCTCTATTGGGGCAATGTTCCCGTCGTGCCCGTTCATGATGAACACTTTGCGGATGCCTTCCCGATAGACAGACTCCAGGATGTCGCGTATGACCGCGGTCTGCGTCTCGAAGCTCAGCGTCACGGTGAAGGAGAAGTCCTTGTAGTGCTCGCTCACGCCGTAGTTCACCGGCGGAAGCACCACGGTTTTCGGCAGCCGCGCGGCAATGTCCAGCGCCACCAGGTACGCGGTGAGCGCATCCGTTCCGAACGGCAGGTGCGCCCCGTGGCTTTCCAGCGAGCCAAGGGGAAGGATCACTTTCTCAAAGGGTTCCGTGCGGAAATCGCCGGAGTTCAGGTGCTGGACTTCGATAGGGTTCTTCTTCATGCGTGCCTCCGCGTTTAAATAAGGCGGACCGCATGATGCGGCCCGCCGCTTTACAGCGAATTCGTCCTCAGGGCTGCCTCAGGGCTGGGGCACCTTCTGCGGCACGACTTCCTGCGCCAGGGTGAAGGTCCCGTCCTTCACCAGAATGACCGTGACTCCCTTCTGGGGAATCCTGCTTCCCTCCTGGTAGGTGATGGCCCCCGTGACTCCCGGGAGATCCTTGGTGGCCTGCAGGGCCTTGCGGATGGCCTTGGGATCCGCCGAACCGGCCCGCTTGATCGAATCCGCGAGCAGCTTCACCGTGTCGTACCCGAGGCCCGCGAAGGCGTTCTCAGGCGGAACCTTGAACTCGGCCTGGTAGGCGGCGATGAACTTCTTCACCGCGTCCGTACCGAGCTTCGGATCCATCAGGGAGTGCGTCGTGAAGTACACGTTCTCCGCGCCCTTCCCGGCAACCTGGACGAGCAGCGGGGTGTCGTAGCCGTCTCCGCCCATGATGGGAGACTTGACGCCGGCGTCGCGGAACTGCTTCACAATGGTTCCCACGTCATCGGGACCCGCGGCGATATACAGCATGTCCGGCTTCGCCTTCTGGCCCTTCAGCTTCGTGATCTGCGCGGAGAAGTCCTTGTCGCCGGTCTGGTAGTTGTCTTCCAGAACGACGGTCCCGCCCTGCTCGACGAAGCGTTCTTTGAAGTACTTGCCGAGGAGGAGGGTATACTCCATGCCCTTGTCGATGAGGAGGTACACGGTCTTCGCCTTCAGCGAGTTAATCGCGTACTCGGCCCCGGCCGCCGCCTGCACGTTGTCGCCGAAACAGGCGAGGTAGAGATAGTCCGGCACCTGGTCGGGGAGCTTCGGCGAGGTCGCCCCCGAGGTAACGAAAACGATACCGGCCTTGGCCGCCGTCGGAGCGGCCGCCATCACCATATCGCTGTCGCTGAAGCCGAACATGGCTACGACCTTTTCCGTCTGCGCGAGCTGGGTGGCCGCGGTGCCGATCGTCGCGGCATCGGACTTCCCGTCGAAGGAGACGAGCTTGATCTGCTTGCCCAGCACTCCGCCCGCCGCGTTTATCTCCTTGGCGGCGAGGTTAGCCCCGTTTGCCGAGGGCGCGTCCAGGGAAGCCTGGGCCCCGGTCATGTTGAACAACATGCCGATCTTGATCGTGTTCCCGCCACCCTTGCCGCCGCACCCGACGAGAATCAATGCGGCAGCGGCAACGAGAACAATTGCCAATCTGGTCTTCATACATCAGCCTCCTTATGCGATGCAATGAATTGTGATTCGCCGCCATCAGGCGGCCCCTTTACCCCTTCTCGACGCACCGATGCGCCGGAGAATTCCACGAATGTCGATCTCCCTGCCTCCCATGAGCCCCGCGGGCTTGAAGACGATGACAAGAACGAACAGGACGGCCATCAGGATCTGGCTTGCCCCGTAGATGGGTGGAAGATGCAGCGCCCCGATATCGAAGCCTCTCTCCGCATTTCTCAGAAGTTCCGAGAGCACCGTAATGAGAAACACTCCTATCACTGAACCGCTCACCGAGCCCAGTCCCCCGATGACCAGCATTGTAATGATACTGAAGGCCTGTGTAAAAAAGAAGGATTTGGGCGAGAAAGAGGTGATAAAGTGGGCCCACAGGGAGCCGGCGACTCCGGTCAGGAAAGCGCTCATGCAGAAAGCGAGCAGCCGCGAGCGGATCACGCTCACGCCGAGTGAGAGGGCGGCAATCTCGTTGTCGCGCGCCGCGCGCATGTCCCGGCCGAATGCCGAGGCTCCAATCCTCCAGACCACGTAGACCGTGAGCGCCGCCCATATCCAGACGTTCCATATCGTGGCGTAGGCGGGGACCCCGGCAAACGTGCGCGCCCCGCGCGTGAACTGGTCCCAGTTTACAAGGACGACCTGCACGATCACCAGGAACCCGAGTGTGGCCACAGAGATGTAGGCCCCGTTCAGCCGCATGAGGGAGAGGCCGACGGCAAACGCGACAAGCATTGCGATGAGCCCGGCGATCAAGGTGGCAGGGAGAAAGGGCATGGCCACGCCCTGCAGCCAACCGGGAAGATCGGGAAGGTTCACCGCCTTCAAATGGACGGGGAGAGTCAGGATCGAAGCCGCATAAGCGCCGATGGCCATAAACCCCACGTGCCCCAGGGAGAACACCCCCGTAAAGCCGTTGGAAAGATTGAGGCTCGCAACAAGGATCACGTTGATCCCGATGATGATTACGATCCGCTGCAAATAATCGCCGGCTACGAGGTCCGTCGCGCCGAGAATGGCCGCCAGGGCCGCGATCATCACGGCGGGTGGGATAAGTCTCTGGAGGCGTGTGCTCATCGCCATCAGATCTTCTCCCTCTCGGTGCTGCCAAGGATGCCGTTGGGTCTGAACAGGAGAAGGGCGATCAGGATGGCGAACACGAACGCGTCCCTGTAGGGTGTCAGCGCTGAAGGCAGGAGCCCCTGCAGAAGGATCTCGAGTCCGCCGAGAACGTAGGCGCCGATGACCGCGCCCGGCAGGCTGCCCAGGCCTCCAATCACCGAGGCGACGAAAGCCTTCAAGACCGGGTTGAAGCCCATCAGCGGATCGATCTTCCCCACGCGCGCGCTCCAGAGCAGGCCCACGACCCCCGCGAGAAACGAGCCGATCGCGAAGGCAGTGGCAATCACTTTGTTCACGTTGATTCCCATGAGTCGCGCGGCCAGCAGGTCCTGCGACGCCGCGCGCATCGCGATGCCGACATTCGTGCGCCGCACGAACAACGTGAGGCCCAGGAGCAGGACCGCCGCAACAATGATGGCGATGAGGTCAAGGCCGGCCACGCGCAGTTGGCCTATCTCAATGACCGACCTCAACACCGCGGGGGCCGGAAAGGCGCGCGAGGTCGGACGGAACAGGATGATCGCGAGGTTCTCCAGGAATATCGTCACGGAGAAGGAGGTCAGGAGCATCGCGATTTCGTGCGCGCCGCGGAGGGGGCGGTAGGCAACCCTCTCCATGATCAGACCCGCGATCGTGCTTGCCACGACCCCGGCCGCTGCCGCGAGCAGGAACGGGAGCCCCAGGAGCATGAGCAGCAGGGTCACGTAGCTTCCCACCATGATCAGGTCACCGTGCGCGAAGTTGATCAGTCGAAGAATGCCGAAGACCATTGCCAGCCCGATGGCCATGAGCGCATAGAGGCTTCCGATGCTCACCGCATTGATAAGCTGCTGCAGGAGGAGCTCTGTTGATGTCACGCTCGCGCCCCTGGCGCCGCGCTGAGGTACGCCTGCTCGATTTCGGGATTGGAGCGAAGGTCCTTCCCAGTTCCCTCCAGCATCACCTTTCCTGTTGAAAGCACGTATCCCCGGTCCGCAACAGCGAGAGCCTGTCTCACGTTCTGCTCGACAAGAAGGATGGTGACCCCGCGATGGTGCAGCTCCCTGATCACCTTGAAAATTGCCTGAACCAACAGCGGCGCCAGGCCCAGGGAGGGTTCGTCAAGCATGAGAAGTCTCGGCTCGGCCATCAGCGCCCGGCCGATGGCAAGCATCTGCTGTTCCCCGCCGCTCAAGGTGGCTCCTGACTGATGACGGCGCTGCGCGAGCACCGGGAAAAGCGAGAAGACCCAGTCGATGTCCTTGCGCACGCCTTGTTTCTCCGCCCTCCGCATCGAGCCCATCTTGAGGTTCTCAAGGACCGTCAGGCCGCCGAAAATTCTTCGTCCTTCGGGGCAGTGGATCACGCCCAGGCCGACAATGTCGAACGGGCTTGACTTGGCCAGGTCAACGCCGTTGTACGTCAGGGTCCCTGCCCGCGGCCTCACGATCCCCGATATTGCCATGAGCGTGGTGGACTTGCCCGCGCCGTTTGCCCCGAGAAGCGCTACCAGTTCGCCGTCCCGCACTTCGATGCTGACGCCGTCAAGGGCCTGGACGTGCCCGTAGGCGACGTCAACCGTTTCGAGCTTCAGCATCTTTCGAATCTTCCATGGCGCGCCCGAGGTAGGATTCCACAACCTTGGGGTCCGCGCGCACCTGCTCGGGTGTGCCCTCGGCAATGATCTGGCCGTAGTTGAGAACCTGGATCCGCTCGCAGAGCTGCATGACCAGGGGCATGTTGTGCTCCACGAGAATGATCGTGAGCTTGTACTGGTCTCTGATGCGACGGATGAGGTCGAGCACGAACATGCTCTCCTGGTTGTTCATGCCGGCCGTCGGTTCATCCAGGAGAAGAAGTGTCGGACCAAGGGCGAGTGCCCGCACGATCTCGAGCCTGCGCTGGTCGCCGTAAGGCAAGGATGTGGCCGCCTTACCGGCCCTGTCGGCGAGGCCGAACAGGCCCAGATTCTCGGTCGCCTCCGAGGCCAGCCTTTGCTCTGTGCGGTGAAAAGAAGGCCAGGAGAGCAGCGTGGCTATTATGCCGCTCCGCTCCTTAAGCTGGCGGGCGGATACTACGTTCTCGAGCACCGTCATGCTTGCGAAAAGACGGATGTTCTGAAAGGTGCGCCCGATCCCCAGGGCTGCAATGCGGTCAGGCGGAAGCCGGGTGATGTCCTGGCCTCTAAAGCGGATACTTCCGCGCGTGGGCCGAAGGTGACCCGTCAGAAGGTTGAACACAGTGGACTTGCCTGCGCCGTTGGGCCCGATGATGCCCAGGATTTCGCCCGGGCTCAGGCGCAGATGGTAGTTTTCGACGGCATGAAGGCCCTTGAAGGTCTTCGACAGGTCGTCGATCTCAAGCAGGCACCCCTCTTCACGGTCCATCCCCAAGTGCATAGTTTCAGGCCAGTGTATAGCAGAACGAGGCCGGAGTGTAAACAAAGACACTTTCATTGAATTTCCGATCAACGTAGCGCCACAATGCAGGATGTACTCAAATACTGAGTACATCCTCAATGGAGCCTTGCCTTCCCCCCGGCGACCCGGCCGCACAAGCAGAAAGTGACTTCGTGCCGTGTCCGGGAGTGAGAAACAAATCAAGTGTCACTGCGTGTAACCGTGAAGACCAGGACTATCTGGATTCAAATCAGGGGAATTATCCCGTCAATCCTGCTTGAGGTCCTTCGCCAGGAGTACAGCCGAAGACTGATAATGCGGAGTGAATTGGGGGAGCACATGCTGGACGTCCTCAACGCCCCCTTGTACGAGCATGAGTCCAGGGAAATGAATCCAGGGGACTATCTCAGATTCTTCCGCCAGGACAAGGATCTGTCCCAGGCCGCACTGGGGTGGAAGCTCGGAGGGTTGTCGCGCCAGAACGTGTGCGACATGGAAAACGGCCGGCGGCCAATCGGCAGGAAGCTGGCTCTTAAGCTTTCCAGATTTTTTGAAGTCTCACCGGACAAATTCATCGGATAAACCGGGAGATTTGACTTTATAGACCAAGTCTCTTTTTCGCATCTTCCCACGGAATGGAGGCGGGCTTTTTCACGGCCTTATCAGAGGCACGAATATCTTGAAGCTCCTGCGCCTGCTCGACCAATCGCCTATACAGCGAGATCGGGAGCAACACCTCGACTTTTTTCCCTTTGGCGTCCACGATATATCGAATACCAGGCTTTCTGTTTGTCTTCTTTGCCGCTTTTGTCGCCATGTGCGCATACTACCCTTTCCCTGACTCCTGATCAACCGGTCTCCGCGCCGCTGATGCTATCGGAAGGGTTCATCCGTCTGGAAAGATCGTCGAATCGAAATGAAACAAGCACCATCCATCCTCTATCCATGGAAAGGTTTCCCATCGCCGAGCGTGTAAATATCTTCTGAGGGACTCTTCAGAAAATCGAAGGCTTCGTTGGAGGAGGCCACCTTCAGCCAGCTTGCCTCAACGAGATCTTCCTCGTCGCCCAGAAGGATGATCACTCGCACGCGTTTGGGTCCATCTACCGGAAGAGACTCGTCAAGGATGAGTCGATGGTCTTTGTTTATCATTCCCTGCGCTTCAATCGCTTTCTCAACAATTTCCACGCGCCCGCCTCCTGATTGACTCCAAAGTTCCTTCTTCCCCAGGTGCATGTCAAACCTTTCTTCTCCTGCCCTTCACTGGAACGCGCGAAGTATAGGAGGCAACGTGGGTTTCCGATCGACGTATCGCCACAATGCAGGATGTACTCAAATACTGAGTACATCCGCAAGGGTGCCTGTGTGTACCAGGATGTTCTTAAGGTTGGGGGGGCAAGGAGGGTGAGGGAAGCTCGCCGCATTCGAGGAATTTGCCACAGAAAACAGCGATAATTCCTTCTACTTTTTGTCCGGGCCAGATATCTTGTACCACAGATGGTTGGGGCCACTCTCGATGAAGTTGGATTTCTTCAAGTCTTCGAACCACAAAGTTCCTTTCTCAGGGTCGAAGTGTGCCTTGTAGTCGACTTGGAAATTGCCACGTTTAAAGAAAAACGACAGTGTGAAACTGTTCTCGCCCTCCCATGATAGTTGGGTGATTTGGAAAGGCCCTCCCATACCCGGCAGAAAAATGGTAGGGTTTTGGCTGAACGTGTCTATTTCAATGGCTCCGTTGATCACGGTAACGCCCTTGCCCCGCGAAAAATCTCTTGTACTGAGCACATCTGACGCTGGACTTGGCGACTTGTACCATACTCCGCATAGAACTTCTTTGGGAGAGGGCTGCGCACTGCAACTGGTAAGAACTAGGCTCAATATGGCAAATACAGCAAAGCTTCTTTTTATAACGTCCTCCAACTATTGCCTGCGGTGAATGTAGACGAGCAATACCTGATCACATGTAGTTCCAGCAATAGCCGGAAAATATGGATCCCAGGCAACATTGCCACCGCTGTCACCATAACGATAGTGCGTGCCGTTATTCGGCGTTGTGCCAACAATAACGGTGGCATCGGGAGCGCTGCCGCCACCTCCCCAGTTAACGGTAGCCGTAGTAGCTGATTGACCTAACCGTGTGAATGCATCGTTGATCACAGCATCCGGGTCGCTGATAGTCATATCATCTCCAACTGCACCACTTGCTTGCAGTGCTGTCACTCCAGCGGTGATCTGTTCTACCGTTAGGGACTGTCCTGTGTCTGTTTCTGCAACTGCCTGGCAGGAGCGGAAATAGCATCCAGTTGTGACCATGTTTGCTATGCCGGCCAAGGCCGAATTGTTTTGGCTCAATGGGCCGCGAGTATTTCCTGCGGATGCAGTTCCAGCTGTAGGGACCAAAGAAGATGAAGCAGGCAACTCATTCGCTTCCTTGAGGTCATAGACAGTCTTGTCGCCCGCATCTCTCCCTGTCGGATCCACGTACTTCATCGCATTGTTCGCGGCGTACGTGTACCCCGCAAGGTTCACTGCGTTGAACACACCGCCCATCCCTGGCAGCGCCCCGTTGCGAAGGCGGGCGGCGTCCGACACAGGCGCGCTGGGCAGATAGCTCTCCATCGCCGGGTCAGCACTCGTCCACCGCCAAGTCTTCGGGTCCAAATACCGCGCCCCGTAGTAGTACAGCCCCTAACCCCTCAAAACGATGGTGAAAAAGGAATTAGGCGCTTCTCCGGGAATACGGAATGTTTGTAAGGCTCCTGCAGCGAAAAACATTTGTCAAAGATCAAATCGGGCCGGGCGGCGATACGGGTTCGGTGCTCGCCCTGTTTTCTTAAAGCGCGAAAAGCCGACGCAGCTTATCCTGCACTTGATTCTGGCATCACATCGGCAGAACCCCTAGCTCCCTGCGAATTAAGGATTGCGAGACGGTCATGAGCCGATGCAGCCGTAGCACCGAGCTGACCTTTAGTCCTGTCTGCGGGAAATCCGTCTCTCCCTGACCCAGTTCCATATCGCTGTCGATTAGCGGATCCGGTTTACTGCTGCTGATGAAGGCAAGGATCACATGGCGATGCGGACCTACCGGCTCCGTCAGGCACACCGCGGGCCTCAGTTTGGCGGCGGAAAGATCGTCCAAGGGAAAGGGCACAAGTACCACCCTTCCCTTTTCCATGGAAGGGTTTCCCGTCGGCCATGGTGTAGATATCTTCTTCGGGACTCTTCAGAAAATCGAAGGCTTCGTTGGAAGAGGCTGCCTTCAGCCAGCTTGCCTCGCCGAGCTCTTCCTCTTCGCCCAGAAGGATGATCACCCGCACCCGTTTGGGTCCTTCAATCGGAAGAGACTCGTCAAGGATGAGATGATGGTCTTTGTCTATCGTTCCCTGTGCTTCAATCGCTTTCTCAACAATTTCCACGAGTCTGCCTCCCGATCGACTCCAATGTTCGCCCCTTTCCCCCCTCATGTCAAACCCTCTTTCTTGTGCGCCAGATACCAGCGGCTATGGATAGCCCGCTTCCTCTCGGTCACCACTGCCTGGCGCTCGAGCTCGCGCCGAAGATCTTCAAGCCGTCCCAAATACTCTGCGTCCACCTCGCACCACAGCTGGTTCTCTCGTGGATGATAGCTTTTGTAGATACGCTTCATGTTCTCATGTAGCTCGTTGGGACCCTGATCACAGACTATGAGAGGGGTAAACTACGCCTCCATGATGAGATCATTCGAAAGCTATCCGTCACTTTGGAAGTTTCCGCAGACGAGATACTCGGCCTGCGCAGCAACAGTCAGCAATCGAACAAGCCATCGCTACGTGTCATTCGCAGAGTAAGCAGAATAGAAACCCTTCCGTCTTCTAAGCAGAAAGCCCTCTTGCAGATTATTGACGGGTTTCTGCAGAGCCAGGGCAAGTAACGAAGGTCCCCGCTGCGGGAGTCAACGCTGTCTGGTCATCTACGGGCGCACGTGGCGATGCTTATTCGCCTTACGAATCAGACCAATTTCCGGCCACTGTCTTTTGTCGGGTGGCAATTGAATCCTGCGGTTCAGATGACTTTTAAACTGCTCCATCCCTCCGTCGAGCTTCAGTGTGACAAGTTGAAGCTCCCGTTCCAGGTTCACTCGCATGACAAACTCTTCGTCCAGGTAGATCAGTCCGCCATCGAAGGCACGGTGGTAAGTCGGAGATAACGCGATGCCATTACGCACGTTGTCTGGCGCATCCTCAGCTTCAACAGGGAAGATGTGCGCTGCCTCGACCAAGCGAAGCTGCATCCTCGTAACCGAACAGCGGAAGCCGTAGGCGCGTAGCACCTGCTCGCGAAAGCTGGCTGAGCGAGCCCATCTGTTCACCGTCGAAAGGACTCTCCGGCGCTCCGGGGTGAGCGGGGCGATCTCCGCGGCGCCCACGCTCTCATGAGCGCTGACCTTCGTGAGCAGACTGTATAGCGCGGCGTTCCTGCCCAGCCGATGAAGCTCCGTGGCGTTGGCCATGTAGTTGAGCATTTGATCGGTTCTCACCGCAACCGCTATCTCTTCATTGGTCTTCCTATCGAATGCCAAGCCATGCTCCAGCGCGCTGTGAATGCAGTTTATGTCGATTTGAACTGAAGGAGAGCCTGTAGTGAATGTCGCGTGACGGGAGAGGTCGAATCCCGCGAACACACCAGTGTCCGGCTCGTACCCTAGCAGCAGCGTGAAGCCATTGGGGCAGAGGGCGAGCGGCGAAGAAGCGGTGGTCATCTGGATCCTGTACTCGTCGGGAAGACTGGGTCTTCCTCCGTGTGTGAGTGTCCACGCATAGATCCAGACTTGGAATGTACGGTCTTCCATCTGCACAAGAAACTTTCTTGGATGCTGACGCGCCGAGGAGATGAGGATTCCCGATCCGCCCGAATCCTGAAAGGCATCCAGAATGGCGTAAACAAGCGTTGACGGCTCAACCGCTGGCATCGTTCAGGTCCCCTTCGTTATCTTGCGCTTCCGTGTTTTCGATGATGACTTCACTTTGGCAGTACCGTCTCGATGCAGGGCCTGCTCCTCGGGGGATTGCGGATGGTTCGCCTTTCCATTTGATGATCGTTGGCGCCCGCCGTGCTCAGAAAGAGGAGCGCCATCGAGTCCATTCCACATGGCTGAAGGGTTGGGCACACGATAGTAGGTTTCCTTGGATGGTTTGTTCTCAGGAAGATCAGGAAAAAGCACCGCTTTATCTCTGTTGAAACGCGCCAGAGCTCCGGCCAAATAGTCTTCCACGGTATCACAGCAGATCCATTTCCTTCGCAATCGTTCGGCGACTTCCCCGGTAACGCAACTCCCCGCAAAAGGATCCATGACCAGGTCGCCAGGGTCTGTAAGCATCCGAATGAAGAACTCGGGGATATCGCTTGGAAATCGAGCGGGGTGTTGCGGCAGCCCCTTTTCCTTGCAGTAACGAAGGTAATAGGAATTGCTCTCCGTGTTGGCGACGGCGAGGAAGTTCGGCGGGATTGCTGCGTCGTTGTTCACTGTGAACTTGGTGCTGATATCGTGTCCGCTGGGTCTCATTTGTGCCTTGTAGCCGTTCTTGAGGAGGCTCTTCATAGAGTCGCTATAGGGAATCAACACACGTCTATTGCTCGCCTTCGGCCAAGGAGTCTTTGACAACCACCAGATACAATTCACCGCGTCCTTTACCCGGACTCTCCGCACGGTGACCCATTCTGCGGGAGTCGGCAGCTTCGAGGGATTCCACCAGAAGATCTCTTGCGCCAGATGGAACCCCAAATCCTTGCACAGCATAATGAGCAGTTCGAAGTGGTAGAGGCTTCTCGTAGGAAAGCCACGGTTCCATGCCCCTCCGATATCAATGACCAGAGAACCGCTTGGCTTTAGAATTCGCAGGAACTCCAACCCGAAAGGGTGAAACCATGCCACGTAACCGTCGGCGTCGACATTTCCGTAGGTTTTCTTTCTGACAAGGCCAAACGGCGGACTCGTCATAATGAGATCCACCGATGCGTCCGCCACTTCCGAGCGCATAAGTTCAAGCGAGTCGGCATGGTACATCCGACCGTGTCGCATCTGGGCGTAAGGTGCGACGTTGGATTGCCTTGGCATGCAGTCATACTGTCCCATTTGGCAGGACTGAGGCAAGCTGCCGCTATCGCCACTTACATCGTGGACGGAAAAGCCTTCTTTTTCTGGCATACAATGAGACGGTCCGAAACTGACACAGCCATTGCGTTTGCCAGGAAGCGGGGTGCGGGCTGGCTTCTCCTTGGGGTCGCCCCTGCGGNNCGCGGGTGGGGCAGCTAATCGCTTATTAGCCGCACCCACCCTCTGAAGCCAGCCCGCACCCTCGCCCTGCGGTGCGGCCTCCATACTTTCCACGGACTCGGGCGTCCCTGCCCTCGCCGCCATCCCTCGTTCCCGTCGGTACCGCCCAGGCAGCCAGCGCTGTCCCGCGTCGGTCCGCTTCTCGGGTTGGCTGAGCATGCGCTGCAGCCAACTTCCTGGGTACCGATCGCGCAGCGTGGTGAGTGTCGCAGTCGAATGGGACCGCAGCGAGCTTCTAGAACCCGAGCCTCGCGCGCGGAGGCCTCCCGACAACGGCACTCAATCTCATGCGTTCGGCAACGGTCCGCGCCGGGCAGCCCGTGCAGGAAGTAGACAGAACCTCGTTCTGTCTACCCGAGGGGCGGCCGAATGGCACCGCTGCCGACGGATTCACACAACATCCGCGGACGCTTGGCAACAAGCGGCGAGGGCAAGGATGCCCGAGCCGTGTCCTCACTGACAGCCGCCCCGTTGGGTGAGCGGAGGGCTTGAGTTCAGCGCGTACTTCCGATCAACGGCGCGCGTTATCGGAAGTAGCGCGGTCCTCCAAGGAGCCCCGCCAGGGGCGACCCCTGGGAGAACTCAAGCCCGTAGCCGCTTCCTGCACGGAGGGTTTTGTTTGCCTAGAGTTTGGGCGCGGTCTCTTAAAGAGATCAATTGCCGCCATCAGTCTGAATAGGATGATCTATCTTCCGAGCACGCCAGTACACGACGCTCTTTCCAGGGAAATCTCTCTTCGGGAATCGTGAGTCAGTATTTTTGTTTTCATACAGAACCTCAAACCAGACCTCATCTTTTGATCTGCAATGCATCGCTACTACGCCACCAATGTTTATGTCTTCCCATTTTCCACTCTTTGATTTTATTGAAGTACCGTATTCAAGATTGAAAAAATACGTATCATCCTTCTCCTCGATGCTTTTAATGGCATAGTATCCCCCTTCAAACTGGATTTCCGGTTTCCCTTTACGATTGGGTTCAATAACCAGAAAATTGCCGGTTCGCAAGAAATACCCAAGAGACATTTCGGCATTGTATCTTGCGTCATTTCTCTCTCCAATATTCCAAACACCCCATAGAGAGTTGGTATCAGCAACGCAAGCACCTGCAAGAATTGCGCTGACGGTCAAGGCAATCAACAGGCGTTTCATTAATCCTCCTTCTTCGCAATAATTACGTAACGAGTTTCATTTTCATAGTTCACTCTCCCCCCATCATCGGTCCCAGAAATTGGATCCCATGCAAAAGCGCCCACCTTGTCGCCTTGCTGCCAATGTGCAGCGCCATCGGTACCATCTCGCCTCCCAACATGACGCAAGCTTCCTGTAGCTTCAGCCTTCACATCGTCATAGTTTGCGTCGCCAGGCAGCGCTATTTTGATATTGAGTTGGGTCGCGTCTACTCCCAAGCGAGCGAGTGCATCCGCAATTACTGCCTTCGAATCGACAACCCTAAAATCGCTAAGCATTGCACTGCTCTTCACAAGGTCCGATATCGACTCCGTCTTCTGCTCGACCGTCATATTCTTCCCAGCGAACGTCTCCGCAATTCCCTGCAAAGATGCTATGTAACAAGGACCTTCCATCGGCAGTGCTGGTATTGAGCCATCCGTTACGCGCGAATCAAGCAGCTTCGGCTCGTCCCGTCCAGGATTCGTAACGTCCAGTCCCGTCGGATCCACGTACTTCACCGGATTATTCGCGGCATACGTGTACGCCGCCAGATTCACGGTATTGAACACTCCCCCCATCCCCGGCAGGCTCGCGTTCCGCTTCCGCGCCTCATCTGAGGTGGGCGCCTCGGGCAAGT
Organism: Spirochaetaceae bacterium; assembly: GCA_003170115.1. Lineage (GTDB taxonomy): Bacteria > Spirochaetota > Spirochaetia > SZUA-6 > Fen-1364 > Fen-1364. The sequence goes on along the minus strand of PMZS01000222.1, from coordinate 13,399 downwards.
AGTCCCCCAGAGCCGGGTCGGCGCTGAGCCAGCGGGAGGTCCTGGGGTCCATGTACCGCGCCCCGTAGTAGTACAAACCCGTCTCGGCGTCCAACTCTTTCCCCGTGAACCTGAACGGGGTCTTCCCCGCATCGTCTTTGCCCTGTTCGATCCACATCTCCCCGTAGGGCGTGTACTCAAGGTGCTCGTAGACTTCTCCGCGCGCGTCAGTGATCAACTGAGCGCTCCCCAAGTGGTCCCCGTGATAATAGTAAGTGTTCAGCTCCTCGTATCCCACGTCCACCTGTCCCGAAATGTTACACCGCGTTGCCACCTTCGTCTGGCCCACGTACACGTGCTTGCTCATCCGCAAAGACGGATAGTCGGTGCTGGCCTGCCACATGGCATCGAAGTAGAGCGTCTCACCTCCTGCGCTGTACTTCACCGCTCGATTCCCATCTGCCCCGTAGCGGAAATCCACATTTCCTTTGCCTTCCACCGAACGCTTCAGCCGATTCTCCTCGTCCCAGATGAAGTACCGCACGTACACTCCGCTGCTCTCACTCTGGCGACGCGTCAACCCGAAGCCACGGTTCACTATCCGAAGGTCACCTGCCCGGGTCAGCTCTGCCTCTGTCACCGAGGGCTCTCCATGCCCGCCCTGGCGCTCCTCCACCTGGTTGCCGCTGGCATCGTAGCGATACCACAACTGCCCCACCCGCTCCGCCTGGTGCCCCTTGCCTGAATAGTAGGCGTAGTCCAGCGAGTAGTCGAGCGCCGCTCCCAGGTCCATCCGCGGGGTTGTGGTCAAGCCACTGTGCTTGCTCGTCATGTTTCCGATCGTGTCAAAGGTGAACTCCTGGGTGTAGTTGCTGGTGTAGGAAGGAAGCCCCATGGATTGGGCGCTCGTACCGCCCTGCGCGCTTGTCAGCTGGTACAGCGCATCGTAGCCGTAACGAACCTGCGTCTGATAGCTCCCTGCCACGTTCTGAACGCTCAGAACATTCCCCACTTCGTCAAAGCGGTAGCGCATGTCCTGGTGCACCCGGGCCCACGTGTCCGTCGTGTTGACCGAGTCCAGCCATCTACGGTTCTCATCGTAGCTGTAGCGGGTCTCCATCCCGTTGCCGTACTTCATGTACACACGCTGGCCGAACTGGTCGTAGCCAATGTCCTGGACATAGCGAGTGTGCCTGCCGTAGTGCTCACCTTCCACGCTCACCACGAGCCCGCCGGTATCGTAGCCGTAGGTCACGAGTTCGCCATCCGGATAAGTGATGCGTTGTGTGCGGCCCAGGTAGTCGTAGACGTACGAGAAGCTCGCCGTTTCCGCAATCGCAAGCGGCGTCACGCGGCTGATCGAACGATCAACTCCCGTCGTCTCGCCGAGCTTCCCGTATCGATAATTCACCGCGCCCGATTCGTCCACTCGGCGTGTGATTCTCCCTGCACCATGATCCTGCGCGCCCGGGCCCCCGTACGCGTACGAGACATCCGTGGAGCGCGGATAGTCGACCAGCACCAGCCTGTTCAATCCATCGTAGGTGTACTTGATCGACTCGCCGCGCCTCCTGCGCTCCGAGTCCACCTTCCGTGAGAGGTTTCCCGCCTCGTCGTAAGTGAACTCCACGATTCCTGCATCAGGGCTTTCGAGCCTGACGCGCCGCCCCATCAAATCGAACCTCGACCGCACGGCATTGCCGACGTTGTCGATGACATCAAGATTCTGTCCCAGGACGTCATAGGTGTAGCTCGCGCCGGTCAGCAGGCGCTCATCAGCGTCGAGCTTGCGAACAAGCACGGTGTTGCCTCGTGCGTCGAGGGTGCGTTCGGTAGTATTGCCTTTCGGATCCCGGGTGCGCTCGACCTGGGCCCCGTCACGCACCAGGAAAGAACAGGTTGTCACGGCATTGTCCGGCAGAGTGACGGCGGTCACGCGGTCAAGTACGTTGTAGCTCTTGCTTGTCGGCTTGAACATGGCCGCGAGCCCCGGCAACTCGCTTCCGGGCAGAAACTGCGGCTGCCCCTCTGCGATCACCCGGGCCTTTTCGTCATAAGCTACCGCGCCGCTGAGATTCCAGCCCGTGCGGTGCTGGCCTGAGTCCCGGATTTCGCCCTGTTTTGCTGTCTGAATGCCTCGGCCCATGCCGTCAATCGTCAAAACTGTTTCCAACGCCTGCGCATCTGACGGATCAAAGCTCACCTTGTTCAGAGTCCGCGCGTACCAGGGCAAGTCCGCTGTCCGGTAGAAGTACTGAACCGCGGGCATGCCACCGGTGTCATAAGGGCTTCGCACCTCGATCAACCTGCCGAAGGTGTCATAGGAAAAGCTCATTCGCTCCCCAGTGATGTCCACCCTTTCGAGCTCGGTCCCCCAGCGATAATCCCACCGACCCCCTGATTCGTATTGCGCTCCTCCCAGCCGCGCGTTTCCCGACAAAGTCCTGACAACGTATTGATGAACAACGGCATCGTACTCCCAGCTCAGCGTGGAGCCGCGAGGATCACAAAGCTCAGTGAGATTACCGTATCGATCCCAGCTCATCTCCCAGGCGTGGGAATCCGACTGGCTGTCGAACTGCTGAAGCTGCAGCAGCTCTCCTCGTGAGCCATATTCTCCCCGCCGGTGGCGAAGAAGCCTCCCCCCACGATCAGAGATCTGAATGCTCTCTGGATGCTGTTTCAGGTAGCCTGGCAGATCGGCGTACTGAACCCGGGCATACAGCTCATCGCCCGAGATCTGAGTATCCCCTTCATCAACAAGATTGATGACATTCCCGTACTGGTCATAGTCGAAGGTCTTTCGGGATTCGGAGTATCGATCCGCGCCCGGCTCGTGCAGCCGGTCTGTCTCCTCGGTGACGGCGGGGAAGGCCACGTCAGAGCCCTCCACAATCCGTTCCTGGATGCGTCGCGTCTTCTGGCTCCAGAGAGCCGCGGGAGAGCCCGCCACGGGGCCGAACACCTGGCTCTGCCACTCCATGCCGCGTGTGTGGTGGTCCCGATTGAGGTAGCGCACTTCCTGTTCGGATGCGTCCGCGCGCACCGTCCTCACCAACGCGAATCCTCGGAACTCTCTTTCACCACGGTCGTAGTAGCCGTCGCTGTAGGAGAATGACTCCACGTATCGGTGCGCCCCTCGATCCGAAACAATTGCGCCCAACCCGTCATCGCGCGTGACTCGTGAGAAGACCCAGCGGCTCTGGGGCATCTCCACCGTGTTGCCTGCCCGCTCGTAGTCCAGCTCGTAGCGGCCTCCCTGCGGAAGCAGCACGGACTTCAGGAGGCCGGACTTTCCTGCCGCGTTCAATTTCACGCGAAGGAACCGCTCCTGCGGAAGCTTCAGGACGTGGTCAGGAAGACCGTCGCCATTGATGTCCATGAGCCTCAGTGAGGCGCTGGTCCGGGCAATGCTGCCGTTCACGCCCGCGGTAATGGTGAACGCTATAAGAGTGAACCGCAGCTCGAAAGACAGAGACGCACCGAGGTTGAAGCTTGCTCCCGTGGAATAGTCCAGGACGTCCGCCATACTGAGGGGATCAGCCGTGCCTTGGAAAGGATTCTGCCCCGCGGGGAGACCGGAGAAACCAGGAATTCCAAGCCCGCCTGGAATCGAAAGGCCCCCGAGCATTCCCGAGAGCGTGCCCAGATCAGTGGAGACCGCCGATCGAAGCGAATCCCCAAGGGAGATATCCCATTCGGGACGATAGAGGCGCGCCTCTTCCGCCGCAAAACGGTCTCCGAGGTTGAACCTCACCCTGAAGAAGGGTTCGTCCTTGAGCTTTACCACCTGGTCGGGAAGGCCGTCCGCGTTCATGTCCTCCAGCCTGCTCCAGGTCTGATTCATGGTGCCGGTGAATCCCGTGCTGATCCCGGCACNNCCCCGAAGCTGCCCGTACCTGAATGGCTCAGGCCGCTCGTCGATGTCGAAAGCTGGTCGATTCCAGTGAGAAGCGGAACCCTGATGCCATCGCCCCATGACCCCGGGCCTTCGAAGGAAGGGCTGCCGGAGTTCAGCGCCACTCTGTATGCGCCCGAGCCCTGCCGCTGAACGTGGTCGGGAAGGCCGTCCCCGTTGATATCGAGGAATCCCTCACTCTGGAAGGAGGATCCCACGGTGCCATTCATCGCACCGTTCAGTCCGGTGTCCGCCTGCTTGACCGTGTTCGAACGGGGCTTGCCGGTGGAGCCATAGGACGCCTCTATGCCGCCCGAGTTCGACCCCGTGGCTGCTCCGAAGCCGAATACGCGATTTTCGTACTTCGCAAAATGTGTGAATGGCGATGACAAGGTGGACGCATCTCCAAATCCCTGGCCTGTGCCGGGGATCATGGTAAAGGTTCCGCTTCCTCCCTGCCTTCGATTGAAGCTGACGAGATCCGGATATCGATCACCGTTCAGGTCAATCAGCCCCTGCCACTGCCATGAAGAGCCGGAGTTCGAGCTGAAATTGCCGCCCAGGGAAATTGATCCGACCCCAAGTGTGACCCCGCCGTTTACATCGGTCGAATCACTGGAGCTTGCACGGATTCCGGCCAGAGAACCCGACTGGCCGGCCATACTGTCCCGGGAAATCCTGTGGTATGCATCTCCGCCGTTTCGGCGGGGATGCAGCCGGTCGTTTCGGATGAAGGCGGCAAAACGGTATCCTCTGAACGACGGAACGCCGTTGTCGTCCAGCGAAGGAATTGTGTAAGAGCTTACCGGGCCGATCCATGCGTCAGGCTGTACGACCAACGGGGGAGCCTGGCCGTCTTCCGCGATCGACTGTCTTCCCGAGGAGTCCACGTTCGGGTTCATGGAAATGAAGTGAGGAGGAGGAGTGACCTGGCCGGGCTGCGGTTGAGTTTCTCTTGTCTCCAGCAGGTACTGCTCATCCCAGGGGTAGTATCCGACCCAGATTCCATAGAACCAGCCAAAGACTCCGCCACTGAAAACCTCTCCAGAGGTGCTCTGCGCTACCGCCGTGGGAGCAATGACAAGATCCTCCGCGGAGTAGTCCAGCCCGGAATCGAAGACATGGATATAGCGCGGCTCCAGGACCGTCCGGCCCTGGGTATCGATGAGCGGAATCATCACGATGCCTGNNGCCTGTCTCCCGCGCAGGGGGAAGCGGTGCGCTGCCGGCAGGACAAAAGCCTTCCTCCGAGGCTCCTGAAGGGAGCATGCCCGGCGTCACCGGCAGCAAGGCATCAGCCCTGTACGTGATCGTCCTGCTGAGGCCGGTCCACACAAAGAGCCCGCACGCGCCCAAGACCTGCTGGACCATGTCCTTTGCCGATTGAGAGAGTCCAGACTGCAGGTGGCGCTCACCGGTCTCCTGATCAAAGCTGTAGAAGGGAAAGATTTCTGCATCGCGCCGGAACTTCTTCATCGACTCATGAAGCACGGACAGCTCTTCGCTGCTGAGCTCCGGGCGCGTGAAGTACCAGGTCGAGGCGCCGTCAGCGAACGATGAGAAGCATCCTGCACAGTTCTCGAAGGACGAAAACTCGCTCGGCGTCAGGAGAATGATCCTCTTTGATGCCCGTGGATCCCGCGGAAGCGAACCAAAGACAGTGCCGTCTCGATGGGTGAGCTCATGAATCCGCTTCAGAATGGATGCAAAGTCATCCGCGCTCACCGTGTCCAAAAGCTGCCGTACGCCATCTTCCAGGACGTAGCAGGAGTTAAAAAGAGTCTTTTCCTGGTCCGAAAGCTGGGTAAGCATCCATTGCCAGGACTCCTCGGGGATTCGACTTACCCCGTAGGCGGAGAAGGATTCGTTTCGAAGGAGGTAGTCGGACACCTCCCCGTCATACAGCGCTGCCGGCAGGCTGAGCAGAAGAGAAGTCTTTCCGGAGAATGCAAGGTTCCTCCGTGCGCCGCGATCAGTGAACCGCACGGAAGCTGAAGAGCCCTGCTCGGAAACGGAAAGACCCGCTGCCGGCAGCTCGGCCTCTCCGGCGTGATCCTCACGATACAACCGCCATTGGCCCTGCTGATCGCGCCTCAGCCAGAACGATTCAACAGGAGCGCCGCCTGCACTGCCGCCTGCATCGCCGCCTGCATCACTGTCCCACACCTGATCAAGAAGGAATCCTTTCTGGTGGACGCAAGCCCCCAGGGGCACGTCGGAGGAATCGGCAAAGATATCCGCCGATATCGCATTCCCCGCCGGCTGTGATGTGTACGACGGCACGCCCCCGTCCGCTTGGGGAATCACGAGCGTTCCATCGATCCAACGGAAGGAGGCCATCGCGCGCAGATCATTCGCGGAGAAGGCCTGGGAAAGATGCTCCACGATGTCGTGGTCCGCATCCGATTTCACCCGGTAGAACATTCGAGTTTCAGGCACGAACATGTAACTGGCCGCGAACACATCCTGGGGGGAAACGCTGATCATGCCGTTCGTGTAAGGATTGAACAGGTCAAAGGGCGCCAGGACACCGAGCGCTGCATACAACGCGTCAAAATGGGGCTGGTCGAGCTGCCGGGGAACGAACAGCCCGTGCTCGACGAGAGAATCGTAGACGGGACGTAGAACATCGGCTCCCAGGCTGGTCCAGCCGGCCCTCAGGGAATATGCGCCGCCGGACCCGGGACCGGTATAAATCGGGGCAAGACGGTTGTCATTGAAAGGCAGATCCCCCGGAGACGTTTCTGGCGGCATAAAGAGACCACTGGACCCCATCTCCTCGAAGAACCTGATCCCCCTATATGAGATACGAACGTTCCAGTCGGTGTCTTTCCCGAGCTCCTGGTTTCCCGTGGAGAGTCGAAAGTACAATTTGTCGTTCGCATTGATCGTGTAACGGGAGCTCGCGGAATCCGACGCGTGTGCATTTCCAAGCCGGAGAGCCGTCGACGTGCCCTTGAAGTGCGTGTACAGGGTCACCCCCTCGTCCTGGATTGCGGTGGGGGTGAGCAGACTGGCAACCTGGGTGACATCGATCTCACCGCCGCGGTAGGCCTTCCACTTGCGCAAGGGCTCCTGGAGAAAATACGTCCGCTGGTACTCATCCTCGTTCGGGTCGGCGCTCTGCGGTCCAGAATCGGACGGGGACCCGAATCGCCAGGGAGTTGAAATCAGGGCAGAGCCAGTATTCAGGAGAAAGCTCGATGAGCCCTTCTCAACCACGTCGAGGAATCCATCCCCGTTCACGTCCGCGAAGCTTCTCTCGGCTTCTGAAGAGGAGGATTGCCTGGTAATGCCGCCGTTCACCACGCCGAACGCCGCGGACGCTCCCACGCTCCGGGAACTTGCGCTCTCCTCATCCATCCTGCCTGCCATCCCGGGCAGACTGAATGCGGGTACGACATCGAACCCATGGCCGTTGTTCAGGCAGGCGACGAGCCCCGATCCTTCCATCCCGACGGCGTCCGGCAGGCCGTCGCCGTTCAGATCGAAGCACCCCTCTTTCGTGAACCCCGTTGAGAAGTCAAGGCCGCCGCGAACTCCGAAACTGGCAATCACGCGCTTCCACCACAGAAACCTGATGGAGATCTCGATCCCCACGTAGAGGCTCCCGCCCGCGGAGGTGTTCACGCTCGTCTGGAGGCCCCTGAACCCCGGGCTGGTCGGTGTCTCCCACCTCTGCTCCGCCTCTCCGAATGCGTCATAGCCGATCAGCACGCCCCGCTCGTCCCGACGCTCGGGAAGCGCGTGGTAGGTGAATGAGTACGTGTAGAAAACTTCACCCGCCGCGTTCTCTTCTGTGAACGATGACAGCAGCGACTGCCCGAACTCGTTCTGGGCATACTCAAGCGCGTAGGCGCGGATCATCTGCTCCTGGCAGCACACCTCGATCCTGGAGAGCCTGCGGGCCAGCTTGGCCGCGAACCTGCCCCGACAATCAATGCGCCGATCCTCCCTGTCCTCCAGGATGAACCGCACGCGGTACTGCCCCGGCTCGAAGCTGGTCCCGTCAGAGCCGGAGTAGCGGATCTCGGAAAGGTACGTGCACGAATTGGGCTCGTCGTATGTGTACGTGTAGTCCACCGTGTTGCCGAACGCATCACGGAACCTGGACAAGTACCACGTAAAGGTTCGGCTCCTGTCCGCTCGATCGGGCCCCACCCACCCCTCGCCCTTTCCATATTCCCGCACATCGCCGTTCTTGTCGGTGACTTCCCAGTAGCTCTCACCGCCGCCCCGGTACCATCGCACGCGTTGGAAGTTCTTCTCCGTGCGAGACCGGAAACGCTGCGCTGCACCATCGGTTCCCCATGGCACCAGCTCTTCCCCATTCATGATGTAGGTGTCACGTCCGTCATAGCGAGGCAGGCCAAAACGGGTGTCCATGGAAATTGCAGGTACCTCGACATCGAACCCTTTGCCCAGCCAGCCGTTTGAAAGGCCGCTGTCGTATCGAAGCGAAAGCGGAGGAGTCGCATTCCCGCGGCCCGGGGGAACGCGAAGGGCGATGCCGAAAGCGGCCGACCCGAACGATCCTGGCTGAAGTCCCTCCGGCAGGGGAACGCCCGCCCCGGGGTTTGCTGCCTGCAGGTTCTTGATGGAGTTCACGTCGAACTGCACCGGGGAAGCACCCTGCGGAAGCGTCAATGTGGCATTGACCATGTCGGTGAAGTGCCAGGAGACGCTCGTGACGGTTGCCTGGTTCCTGTCGATGGACTGGCGCTGCAGTCTCTCCCACCGTGCCGTGTCCTGGTCGAAGAAATACGTGAACAGGTCCCCCCTCACACGCGGCTCGAAAGGAATCGTGATACGCACGGCTCGTGAGAAGACCGCGCCATGGGGCTCGAACCTGTACGCTATTCCCCCCGAAGTGGCGTTCGACATCGAATCCCCGAGAGGCTCGGTAAGAGGTATGCGGGTGATCTTGATCGTGACGGGATGCGTAACAGCACCCGCGGGGACCTCCAGCACCACCCCGCCCAGGCAGAGCGTGGCGCCCGCATCGGGTCGCGCCAGGGCACTGACGGTCACGAGCGGCAGGGACAGCGGGGCTGACGCTGGGGTCCCATAGCTCACCGTCGGAAGCTGGGCGGCAACCAACAGCTCACAAACCGTCAATGCAAGGAAGCGCGTCCCGCGGAACATCATTGGAAAATCACATGCACGTAACCGGACGGAAAACTGTCCAGCGGCGAGATCACGACCATGTACCCGCTCCTCCCTCCCTGGTCGTGCCTGGGCTCCTCCTCATCCCTGAAGCGCACCGCCTCCGTCCCATTCAGGAAGAGGCAGTACTCGCCGGCGGCACAGGTCACTCGCAGGACATTCGACTGGTTGAAGCCGGACTTCAATGCTCCACAGCTGCTCCAGGGAACGATTTCAGTAAAGGTCGCCCTCGTCACCTCGCCGACAATGAACTCCTGCCGGGTATTGATCATGGCAACGAGCATCGTCTCCTCTGTGCCGCAGAACACGACGCCGTATCCCGCCGTATCGTCTCCTTCCACCTTGTTCAGCTCCACCTCGAGCTGCTGGAATGGCTCCTGCGCGCTTCCCGCCAGGGTCCACAGCGTGGTTCCGTACGGGCCCCAATACGCGGGATCGTTGGTACGGAATACGCACCTGGTCGGCGCCTCGGCATCCTGCTCGAAGAGCTCGTCCGCCTTCTGGAGATTTCCGGTCGTGCCCTCGAGGTCGGGGCCCGCTCCTGGCGGCGAGGTGACGGGGCAGCCCGTGATGCCGAGAACCATCGCAAGAAGCCCCAACCGAATCACCCGCGTCATGACAGGCACCCTACATGCTGGTGATGCTGAACAGAGACACCGTGTAGTCAATGAACGAGCCTCCCGCCAGCGTGGGATCTGAAATAAACTCTGCCGGATTCGGCGAGATTCTGAACAGAAACACTTTCGTCTCATAGGCCGGGTTGGTGATGGGGATGGCTGAATTGTTGACGATGACGGCAGGCACCGTTCCCTTGAGATAGAACATCATCCAGGTATTCACCGATCCGCCCGTGAGACCGCTCTGCGTCACCACGATGTTCGCCGTCCGGCGCGGAGGGACGCTGACGGAGTACCAGTCCAGGTCCTGAACGACCGTCCCCGAGCAGGCGCGGTAGAAGTACAGGTTGGATGCCCTGTCGTAATCCAGGGAGGTGGCGATCTCCTCCCCGTCGTTCGGCTCGAGCTGGTCCCGGCACGCCGCGCTCCCAATGCCGACCGCCTCCTCGGTGGGCCCGAACACCCGGGCGCCTCGCACCATGCTGAGCCGGTAGAGGTAGCGGCGCTGGTCAGCGCACGTCCTGTCGGAATAGGAGGTAGTCGTCCCACGATACACGGTGAACCACGAGGGACTGGCGGAGTCATCCGCTCGTTCCAGGACATATTCCTCCGCGGCTTTGTCCGCGTCCCACGTCGCATCAATGCAGTACTCCGCAACAAAAGAAGAGACCCTCGGCGCGCTCGGCGAAGGATCCGCGAGCACCCTCCCCATCTGGTCCAGAAAGCCGGCGCTGCAGGAGATCAGCAGGAGCGGGAGAAGACACACGGCTTTCCTCATGGTGAAAACTCCACATCGAAACGGGGAGATACCGTCACCAGCGGAGTTGAGTACAGACCAATGTCGACAACCGCGGCGCAGCCCAGGGAAATGGAATGCGTCACCGTGTAGCGGTAGTACGCGCCGAGAGTAACTCCCCCAACCGTTGTCACGGAGGTGCTCGACGAAGCGTACAACCGGTCCTGGACAATCGTATCCACTATGAGAAGCGGGCCCACGGCAAGGCCCAGCACGTGGCCCGTTGAAATCTCGGCGCCGAGCTCGACCGGGATTCGCAGCCGCGCCTCGTGCAGAAAGAAGGTCTCGTAGCCGGGCTGGTTCATCCCCAGCCCGTATTCGGCTTGAACACCGAAGGCGACGAAACACGGCCGGGACAGGAATGTGAACAGCGGGCGCGCGGGAATGAAGCGGGCACCGAGACTCACGCTGGCCAGCCCCGCGAGCACATTGCTCCACTGCCCGCCGGCCGGGGTCCAGTACCCGAGAGACACGGGCATGCTCAGCAGGTTGCGCCTGGGTTCCGATCGCGCGGGCGGATGCAATCCGATGTCGGCGGAAAAGTACTCCTCGATCCGCCTTGCAAGATCCTTCATCAGCCGCGGATAGTGGTTCGGATCGTCGCTGTTGAAGAAGCTGGCCGCGACTGCCCCCTTCTCCGCGTCAAAGAGCTTCACCTCCGCGGTCAGCAGGAGCTCACTGCGCTTCACAAACCCGTACAACAGCAATCCGTAGCCCCTGCTCTGGCAGAGCCTGGCCGCATCGAGATAGGATTGGATGGGCGATGCCGGCGGGCTTTCCACCGCGTGAACCACAACACCACTCCCCGTGGCGATCTCCGACAGACTCCTTGCAAGATCCGCACCTGGGTTCACGCCCTCAGGGGGGGCGCTCTTTGAATCATCCAGGATTGTAATCGGCGCCACGTGAAGCTCCAGTGCCGCAAAGCCGGAGAGCGCGGCGAGAGCAAACACCAGTGCGAGAACGGTTTTCTTCATCGACATTTTTCTACTCCGACCAGCGCGCCGTGATGGTGAGGCTCGATTGCAAGGCATTTCTGAAACCGCGCAAGTGCTTCCGCATGCTTGCCCGCGGCGGCAAGCGCCCTGCCCGCTTCAAACCAGAGATGTGCATCAGCAGGGCGGAGAGCGGCGGCCTTGTCGAGAAAGGTTATCGCCTGAGGCAGATCGCCCGCGGCGCGCGCGCAGGTGCCGGCCTTCTCCAGCACATCGACATCCGCTGGTTTGAAAACGATGACCTGGGAAAGCCAATCCAGCGCTTCGGCCCATCGTCCCTGCTCCAGGCAGAGAGAGCCCAGGGTTTCAAGCGCGATGAGACTGTCTGGCTGATCCCTCAGCACGACCCTGAGGTCCTGCTCGACGGCTGCCTGCACGCGGGAATCACTCTGGTTGGCAAGGAATCTGCTTGCCGCAAGGTACAGGCGCACTTCGGGGTTGGCGGCGTGCTGGAGGGAGAACGGGGTGAGGATGCACGCGGCCTCGGCGAACTGGCGCTCACCGAAACGGCTCTTCGCCCGCTGCAGGGCCTGCGTCAGCGCAAGGTCCTGTTCCATCACCTCAGCGGAGACGGGTTCGACATCAGCCGAGGCCGCGCGCGGGGCGGCACCTGGTGGCATCGCCTGCCTGTTCAGGACAACGGCCATGTCGGCCAGGTTTTCACGCACTCCTGAAATGTCATCAGCGAGCCTTTTTTGCAGGCGCCTGACCGCACCCTGTGTCCCGGAATTGCCCGCGGCAATCTCGTGGCTGAAAGTCGCGCTGATGCCGTCCACCCGCTCCGAGAGCTGGGAGAGGCCGTGCTGCATTTCCGAGTCTGTGCGCTCGCGTGATGCTGCCTGCTGGACAAGCAGCATTGAAATTGCCGTCTCCTGCCGAAAGACGACGAACACAAGCGCCAGGGTTGCCGCACCGGCAAGTCCCGCGAGAATGAAAAGGATTTTTTTGACTGCCTTTCCCACGCCATGCTCCTCACACGNNCGCTGCAATTACGTCGTCGAGAGCGTTTTCGATTGTGGGAAGGCGATCAGAGTAAGACGGAAGGCCTCATCGGTAGACTCCCATTTTCAATCTTGAACTTTTTGAGTAATGCATTTTTCATGGCGCGACTATAGCCCAGCACCGAACGGAAATCAAGTGAAAGTTAAAGGAATGGTCATGCATGGAAATTTGCCTGCGCCATGGCTCGGGCTATACAAGATGTACTCAGAAACTGAGTACAATCTCAATGGCGCAGACATGACTGCGGGAGGAGCGACAAGGATCGTCAGCGGCAGCGGAATCGGTTGCCCTGGTTGTCACCGCACCAGATTTGTGTCACATTGTGCACATGAGGCACGTAAGCATCAGAGAGTTGCATTTACGCACCGGAGACTGGATCAGGCGCACCGCTGCGGAAGGCAGGATCGTCGTGACCGACCACGGTCGGCCGGTCGCCTCTCTTGTTCCATATGAACAGGAGGAGACGGGAACGCGGTTCAGCGACAGGCAGCTCCTCCCCGAGTTTGTCTCCATGCCACGGGCGCCCGGCGACAGTACAGTTGAGGTTTCGGATGATCGGGACCGGACGTGACGTACTTTGACACGGACTACCTCGCGAAATGCTACATCGACGAGAGCGGTTCCGCCGAAGTCCGCGCGTTGGCTCGCGAACGAGAGCGGATCGCCTGTTCGGTCTACGGCAGGATGGAGCTCCACGCGGTGTTCCATCGCAAGCTCCGCGAAAAAGTGCTCACGGCTGCGCAACTGGAGATTGTGCTCAAGCAATTCGACCTTGACGAGCAGCAGGGCCTATGGACGTGGCTCCCTCTGACAGGCGCAATTGTCGCTTCGGTCGCCTCGATCCTCAGATCCCTTCCCGCTTCGGTGTACCTGAGGACTGGGGACGCGATCCATCTCGCCTCGGCGCAAAGCGCCTCCTTACCGCAATACCAGCAACTTAAGCCGC
>PMZS01000288.1 GCA_003170115.1 Spirochaetaceae bacterium | reverse complement strand
AAGCCGCGAAGACTCAGGCATCGGCGGGAGCGGGCTGTGCCTCCGCCTTTGGCGCTTCCTGCACGGCCTTTTTCATCGTGGAGACGTAGGAGTTGATCAGCAACTTGTAGCTCACCGGGGGATCCGAGGAATAGACCATGCTGACCGCCAGGATGTCCTTGCGGCCGCCCAGCTCGTCCACGCGGCCGACCGTGGCGGGGATGGTCATCTCGGGAACCTGTTCGCTGCGGGAAAACTTCAGGCTCACGCTCCTGTCCGCGAACGCTTTCGCGCTCCCCGAGACCACGACCTTGGCCCCGCTGAAGGAGAGGTCCCTCAGGACGCACTTGTGGCTCTTTCCTTCGATCAGCACCGCCGCTTCCCGCGATTCAAGGCCGAGCTTCTTCAACGTCTCCGGCGTGACGATGATGCGATCGTCCTTTCGACGCTGAGAGTTCGCGTTGGCCTCCAGGAGCGATCCGAGGATCTGGATCAGATCGTCCGGCGGTCTCTGGGTGAACTCAAGGGTCACGAAATGCACATCGGGACCCTTCACGGCGTAGTGCGTGAACCCCGTCGGGCGGCACGTCAGGAAGAATGTGATGGGCTCGACCTTTTCCGGAAGCTTGAAGCACCACCTCAACGCAAGGCGGTTATTCGCCTGCTTGAGAGCGAGCATCACCGCGCTGGGCACGCTGGCGATCACCCGCGAGGATGCCATGGAGCTGGAGAAGACCATGCAGGGCAGCTGCCGATCCTGGATCTTGAGGTACACTCCCTTCGCGACAAGTCCGAGGGCGGTGATCACCTGCGCGTTGAACGTGACGTCGGTGGTCTTGTACTGTTCGTAGTACCGCGAGAGCTGCTGGCTTGTGACGATGGACATCGACTGGCTGCTTCCTTAGTATTGAGCACTCTACCCGTGGACAACGCGGGTGTCAATTCTGCCGCGAAGCGGGAGGACCCTGGTGTATTCCCTCTACGGAGTCGAAAATCCGCTGATGGACGTGATTGCCCATGTCGACTACGGCTTCCTGGAACGCTTCGAGAAGACCCCCGGCGCAATGCACCTTGTGGAGTACGAGGAAGTCGCGCGGCTCCTCTCGGAAATCCGCTCCTTCCGAACGTCCCCGGGGGGAAGCGCGGCCAACACCGCGCGGGGAATAGCCTGGTTGTCGGGCGGGGAGGGCCGGGGCCTCCGCGATGCGGTGCTGGGGCGCCCCGCGCGGCAGCCGGACGTTCCCCTCGCCCCGGTTTTCAATGGCGCCATCGGCCGCGACCCCCGGGGCGACCAGTTCGCCTCTCTCATTGCCGGCGCGGGCGTTCACGCTGCCCTCGTGCGGAAAGATACACCGACGGGCACCTCGGTCATCCTCGTCACGCCGGACGGGGAGCGGACGATGAACACGTTCCTNNCGCCTGCTGTATCTCACCGGCTACCTGTGGGACACGGAGAACCAGCGCCGGGCCGCCGAGCGCGCCGCGCAGTTTGCCCGCGAGGAAGGCCGGGCAATCACGGTCGCCTTCGATCTTGCGGATCCCTTTGCCGTTCGCCGCTACGCGGAAAAGTTCCGGGAGTGGATCCCGGGCCGCGTCGACGTGCTCTTCGGAAACCGGGACGAGCTCGCCCTGCTCACGGGCGGCTCCTGCGACGAGGACTGCGTCTCCGACGCGGCGGCACTCGCGCCCACGGTGGTGATGAAGATGGGGGAGAAAGGGTGCCTGGTGGGATGGGGTGGGCGATACGAGGCCGTGCCGGGCGTTCCCGTGAAGGCGGTGGATTCCACGGGCGCGGGTGATGCGTTTGCCGCGGGGTTCCTGCACGGGAGGCTGGAAGGCGCGTCCCCGGTCGATTGCGCGAGACTTGCGAACTCCGTTGCCGCGCGTATCGTGAGCGTGGAGGGTTGCAGCTACTTCTCGTAGCGCATGGGCGCCTTCCGGCTACTGGGGTGCCGGGCCTTCCCCGAGCGGGTCGTGCCGCAGCAGCTCATCGTCGATCCTGCTGATGAGGCGTTCCGCAACGTTCTCGAACTCCGAGATCTGGGTGGGAGGATCCTTGCCGTCGCGCGATTTGAAAAGGTCATCGGCGATGTTCAGCGCCGCCAGCACGGCTACCGTCAACGGATCCGCGAAGGTGTAGCGGGCTTTCACCTCCTCGATCCTCTCTCGTACGAAGGAGGAGAGGCGCGCGAGGTGCTCCGGGCTTTCATCGGACTGGATGACGAAAGAGGTTCCCAGCACATCGATGCGGAGCTGGCGCTTCTCCATGAATACCTAGAAGATGTCCAGTTCTTCCTTGGTGGGCTGGGGCTCGGCGTCTTTCTCGGTTGTGGGCGGCACGACCGTAGAAACGCCACCCGCCTGAATGCCGCCTCCGCCGCGGTCTCCCGTGGCAACGGTGGCAGGGCCCCCCGAGCGCGCTTCCGCGCGTCTCGCGGCAGGCGGACCGCCTCCGGGAGCGGCCGCGGATTCTTCCAGCTCGTCAAGGTTGTGGAGGGTGCGGACGATGACGGATTCGATTTCTTTCTGGTCGGTCTTGAAGCCGTCCACGAGCGTTTCCAGCTCTCTCATCCGCCTCTGGGCGGACTCCAACCCCTTGCGGAGCGTCGAGTTTTCTTCCTTGAGAACACGGATGAGGTCGATGGCTCGAGTGATCTTGCTTTCCAGCAGCCGGATCTGCTCGAGGGTGATCATTTTGCGCCGACACCCGCCGCCGGAACGCCACCTGCAGGAATGCCACCCGCAGGAATGCCACCTGCGGTGGCCGCGGTGGTGGCAAGGGCTTCCCTGGATTTCGCCACGATGGCCTTGAACGCAACCGGATCCTCGATGGCCATGTTGGAGAGCGCCTTGCGGTTCAGCATCACCTCCGCCTCGGCCAGACCGTGGATGAACTGCGAGTAGGTGACCCCCTCCGCGCGGACCGCCGCGGAGATGCGGGCAATCCAGAGACGGCGGAAGTCGCGCTTCTTGCGGCGACGATCACGGTACGAGGAGGCGAGCCCCTTCATGACCGATTCTTTGGCGGTCTTGAAAAGACGGCTTCTGCCGCCCCAGTACCCCTTCGCGAGCTTCATTATCTTGCGTCGGCGTTCGCGCCTCCGCGTACCGTTTTTAGACCTCGGCATGGATCAGAATCTCCTTCTCACAGTCCTAGTACTTGCCGGCATACGGCATGAGCTGCTTCACCCTCTTCTCCTCGACATGGCTGAGGATGGCGGGAAGGCGCAGACGCCTCTTCCGCTTGGCGTTTTTCTTGGTGAGTATGTGGCGCAGTCCCTGCTTCTTATAGCGCACCTTTCCCGTTCCGGTGACGTGGTAGCGCTTGGCAGCGGCCTTCTTTGTCTTCATCTTGGGCATTCTCTATCCTTTCTTGGCCTTGCTTCCCTTTGGATTAAGGAGAATCGACATTGTCCGCCCCTCCATCTGGGCGGCCTTCTCCACGAGGAAGGAGTCTCCGAGCATCTCGAGGATCTTGTCGAGGACATCCTTGCCGAGCTCAGTATGGGCAAGCTCACGACCGCGAAACCGCACCGTGACCTTGACCTTGTTGCCCTCGTCCAGGAATTCCCTGACGTGCCGCGTCTTGAACTCCAGGTCGTGCCCGTCGATCTTGGGCTGCATCCGGATCTCCTTGATACGGATCAGCTTCTGGTGCTTCTTCGCCTCCCGGGTTTTCTTCTCCAGCTCGAACTTGTACTTCCCGTAGTCGAGTATCTTGCACACCGGCGGCTGGGCCTGGGGGGCGATCTCCACGAGGTCCACGCCGGCTTCCCGCGCCAGCTGCAGCGCTTCGAATGTCGGCACGATTCCCTTCTGATTCCCGTCCGCATCTATCAGTCGCACTTCGCGGACCCGAATGCCCTCATTGATCCTGAGATCCTTCTCGGCCAATATACCTCCTTCCCGCAGAGTGGGGGTTTTGCGAACTATATCATCCGGTCAGGAAAAGGTCTACAGGTTTCCCATCAGAGCGTTCCACTTTTCCTGGAGGTACTTCTTGAACTCGTACTCATCGTGGTAGTCCGCGGCCAGCTCCTCGATCGCACGCGAGATCTCGGAAAAGATGTTCTGCAGAAGGAGGGGCAGCTTGTTCTCCGCCGCTGCTTCTCCGGGAATCTTGAAGTTCGGGACGAAGATCGATTCCTTCAACCTCTGCAGGCCCGGCTCCGGGGCAGCATCGATGATCTTCGCGGGGTCCGCGGTGAGCTCCTGGGGACTGTACGCGGTGATGGCATCCTTGATTCCCTTGACCTGGATTCTCCCCAGCTCGGTGCATCGAACGTAATCGCGGATCTCCTGGTAGGTTGCTTCGGTCAGGAGGATGTCGCCGGGAGTTGCCGCGGTTTCCATCCGTTGCGCGACGTTTACAACCTCTCCGAAGATATCCTTGCCCTTCCGGATGACCGAGCCCGAGTTCAGCCCTATGCGTGCCTGGATCTTTTCCTGGTCCACCTTCAGGGAGCTGTACTCCGCGAGCTTTTTCTGGAGCGTGAGTGCCGCCACGGTCGCCCCTACCGGTGACTTGAAATACGCCAGGATCGCGTCACCCATCTTCTTGACGATCCGGCCCTGGTATTCATCTATGGCCGCCCCGACGATGTCCTCGAAAGCCTTGATGAGCTTCATCATGTCGGTGGGCTTCAAGGCGCTCGACTTTTCCGTGTAGCCGACAATGTCGATGAAAAAAACGGTCAGGTTCTGCGTGCTCTCGCGGCGGAATTTGAACTCCAGCTTCGCCTGGCCGAGCGTGCTCTCCGGCCCGGCCGCGCTCTCCTCCTCATGCAGGGTTGGCGGCTCCGGTTTCGCGCGTTCGCCTTGTGTCTGGGTGAGCGCGGCCAGCAGGCCCTGCCGAAGCTCTTCGGCGAAGGTTCCCTGGCTCAGCTCGGGCAGCAGGGCACGC
>PMZS01000216.1 GCA_003170115.1 Spirochaetaceae bacterium | reverse complement strand
ATGTGCCCTTGGCTGGACACGCCAATCGCCCAGCGCCGATCGCATGCTGGAAGTCACAAAGGCGATCGATAACGGCGCAGGCGTGCTCTACATTTACGGCAACTACGGCGGTGACATCATGAACTTCGACATGGCCAGAGACATGGCCTCAGTAGACAACTTCCGCGTGGAGCAGGTGGTCGGGGCCGAGGATGTCGCCTCCGCCCCCAAGGGCCAGGAGCAGAAGCGCCGCGGCGTTGCAGGGATCTTCTTCCTTTATAAGTGCGCGGGTGCCATGGCTGACACGCAGGCATCCCTGGACGAGGTGAAACGCGTGGCAGAGAAGGCAGCGGCAAACGTGCGGACCATCGGCGTGGCCCTCTCTCCCAACATCGTTCCTGAAATTGGTAAACCGCATTTCTCCCTTGGGGAGAACGAAATGGAGATCGGCATGGGGATCCACGGGGAGCCGGGCATCCGCCGCGGCACCCTGAAGAACGTGGATGCCATTGTTGAAGAGATGATGGGCCCCGTGCTCTCGGACCTGCCTTTCAGGTCAGGAGATAGCGTGGCGGTCCTCATCAACGGGCTTGGCGCCACTCCAAAAGAAGAGATGTACCTCATCTACAGGAAGGTCGGGTTGATCCTCAAGGAAAAGAAGATCTCCGCGTATCACGTGTATGTAGGCGAGTTCGCAACTTCCCTGGAAATGGCAGGTGCCTCGATATCGCTCCTTCGTCTTGACGATGAGCTCACCCGATTACTCGCCAGGCCCGCGCGGACGCCCTTCTTCGAGCAGGCTCAACTGTGAGCATAGAGGCCCTTGGTATTGCCGAGATTAGAACGATCCTCAGCTCCCTTTCACGGATTATGACCGAAAAGAAGGTCGAGCTCACCAACCTCGATGGCGCTGTCGGAGATGGCGACCTTGGGCTCACCATGGAGAAGGCATTCATCGTGGCCAGGGACGATGCCGCAGCCTCCACCGAAACGGACCTGGGAAAGGTCCTTGTCAAGGTGGGAATGGCAATAGCGCGGGCCGCTCCTTCCACCATGGGGACCCTGGTGGCAACAGGATTCATGTCCGGCGGCAAGGCGCTTGGCGGGGCTTTCTCTCTCGGCCTCGAGGAAATGACCGCCTTCTTCGATGCCTTTGTGAACGGGATCATGCAGCGGGGCAAGTCCAAGCCGGGGGAGAAGACGATCGTCGACGTTCTTTACCCCGCTGCACAGGCCCTCAGGGAAGCAGCGTCCTCGGGATCCAGCCTCGCCGAGGCCTTCCGCAGCTGCCGGATCGCAGCGAAGAACGGGCTAGCGCGCAGCCGGGACATGATCGCCCAGCATGGCCGCGTGGCATATTACCAGGAACAGTCGAAAGGGATGGAAGACCCAGGGGCGGTGGCTGGCAGCTACATCATCGATGGCTTTGTCTCCGTGATCACCGGCGAGGAATGATCCAGGCGGAATCCCTGGTCAAGAGGTAAGAAGCCTTCGTAGCTGTCCGTGGCGTCTCCTTCAGAGTGGACAGCAGAATCATCGTCGGCCTGCTCGGCCCCAACGGAGCATGCGAGACCTCCCTCATGCGGATTCTCACTTGCGGGTTATAACCAAATGTTGATGGGGCGCAACTATTCAGGTGTTCCGGAGGCATTCTCCCTGGGCAGGTCCGATTCGAATGCTCGAACAAGAACGTCAATCATGGACCTGCCCTGTTTTCTCAGCGTCGAGATGAAGCTGCGTATCCGGCAGAACGAGAGTGCCCCGGCGTAACTTCGGAATGTTCCTGATACCTCTTGCCGTAGCCTCATCATTCGCATGTTGCGTTCGGCTAGATTATTCTCGAGGGGCACTCGGAAGTCCCGCATTAAGCGCAGCGCCTCCTTCCTGAGCCGTGCTGGTCTTTCCAAGAGGTTGTGGGCCTTGTTTCTCTTCAGCCGCCCCCGCTTTGCGGGGCCCTGCGCACGGCCGGGCGGTGGATTGGCCTTCATTCCTGCGGCAATGATCGTCCCATAGCGACATCTGTACTTACGAAGGGTGCCGGCGGACAGGCTTTTCTTTCCCGATTCTTTTGCCAGCTCTACGCTCCGCTTGCCCTCAAGAAGCAAACCGATCATTTGCTGCGCCCATGCCTGGCTACCCTGTTCATATGTACCGGTGAGCTCGCGAATGTGATGTGCGTTGCACAGCGAATGAGAGCAGCCATACTTCATATAGGGTTGCCAGTTGTCGTGGACCGCGTTGCCCTTCAGGTGGGGCAGAATCCCAATCTGATCGCTGGCTGCGTTCCCGCGTCGCTCAAGTAGATAGTAATACGTGAAACCGCGAGTGCCAGCCCTATGCAGCCAATGCAGCTTCTCGTCGATACTCAGCCCGGATTCATCAAAGTGCACAACTTCCGGATGGATCAGTTTCTCCCGGATCTCTTCCACCACCCCCTCTAGGCGGCGGGCACAGCGACGGTAGATGCGAGCAAGGGTACCGGCGCTTACCGGGGATGGCGAACAGGTCTGAGAGTGCCCCAGCGGTTCGCTGGTAAGAGAGAAATCCATAGTTCTTCAGGTATACCGCGAACGCCTTCAAGCGCGTTCCGTATCGCGTCTTGTGGCTCACCCTTTCGGGGAACGTGCCGACCGAGAGCTCTCCGCAATCAGGGCAGCGCTTGATCTGGGCACGATATTCGGTCACCTCGACCACGATCCGTGATATGTCGAAGACTTGCCGAGGCTCGTACCCACGGGGTTTCGCATGCCGCAGCGACATCCCGCAAATGTGGCAGCTGGTGAGCGCGTGAATCCGCAGGTGTTGTGGCTGTCCTTGTTGATGACTTGCTCCAACTCTTCGATTCTGCGTTCGTGTTCTTCGATGAGCGCAAGGAGAGTATCCTGAAGCNNTACTCGAACAGCGAGACGACGGCCTCAGGACCGGCCTTGTACGCGTTCAGAATCTGTGCCCGTTCGATCCGCGGCAAATGCTTCTTGAATTCCCCACCCATGAGACGAAGCATCACACAGTTTTCGCATTTCCTGAATTCCCAACATTTGTCCGGTATTCCGGATCAAACGAGCTGAATACTTACGCCCCATCAACAATTGACAATGAAGTTACCCCGACTATGCTGACCTCAAAATAATCGAGGTAGGTCCAGTGGCCGAGCCGTTTCGCCGCCTCCCGCACCTTTTGCTTGCACTGGTGGGAGATGAGGCAAGAATCGTTGAGAGAACGGGACACCGTCGATTCCGAAACGCCCGCCAGCCGCGCGGCCTCGATACGTTTTGGATTCTTCATTGTACTGCCTTCTGGCGCCACCGTACTCTCTGGTCGCTGGACTTGACAACTCCCTCGCGCCGACATTCCCTACCTGCATGAGTTTTCTGGGTATCGACGTCGGCACGACCGGCTGCAAGGCCTCGGTATTCTCCGACGAGGGGGAATCCCTCGCATTCGCCTACGATGAATACGACATGGTACGGCCGCGGCCGGGGTGGCTCGAGCTCGACCCCTCCGACGTGTGGGCCCGTGTGCGGCGCACCATTGGGAAGGCCGTGAAAGCCGCGGCGCAGAACCCGCGGAATACTGCGATGCAGAATCCGGTGACCTCTCTCGCAGTCTCGTCGATGGGAGAGTCGATGGTCCCGGTCTCCCGAGATCGGCGGATCCTGGGGAACTCTCTCCTGCTCATCGACAGCCGGGGCGAGGAGTACCTGCCGCTGCTCTCTTCAGGGCTCGGCGCCGAGAAACTGTACCGGATCAATGGGAACATCCTGGGAATCCAGTTCAGCCTCCCGAAGCTGATGTGGATCCGCGACCACACGCCCGAGATCTACGCGGGGGCGTGGAAGTTCCTCCTCTGGAGCGGGTTCGTCTCCTTCATGCTCGGCGCCGAGCCCACCGTGGACTATTCACTGGCAAACCGCACTCTCCTCTTCGACCTGGACTCCTGCACCTGGTCGAAGGAAATCGCGGACATCGCCGGTATTGATCTTTCAAAGCTCCCCGACCCCGTGGCCGCGGGGACGCGGATCGGAACCGTCTCGGGGCCGATCGCGGAGGAGCTGGGACTCTCAAAGGGCACCGCGATCGTCGCCGGCGCGCATGACCAATGCGCCAACGCCCTGGGCTGCGGCGTCACGGACGCCGGTTTCGGGATGAGCGGCATGGGCACCTACCTGACTATCATGCCCGTGTTTGTCGGGCGCAAGCCTCCAGAGGTCATGATGCGGTGGGGACTGAACACCGAGCACCACGCGGCGCCCGGCCGGTTTGTGAGCTTCATCTACAACCAGGGCGGGATACTCTTGAAATGGTACCGGGATACCTTCGCCCGGGCGGACAAGGAAGCATCAGAGCGTGCGGGACGGGACGTGTACGCGGACCTGGTCGGGGAAATACCCGCCGGCCCTTCCAGTGTCTTCGTCCTGCCGCACTTCACCGTCACCGGCCCCCCGGAGTTCGTCACCAACTCCGCCGGAGTGATCTCCGGGTTGAAGCTGGACACCACGCGCGGAGACATATTGAAAGGGATCATGGAGGGGGTGGTCTTCTACCACAAGACCGTGGTGGACTCCGTCGCGGATACCGGCATTGCCCTGCGCGAGCTGCGTGCCGTGGGCGGGGGGAGCAAGTCGGACGCATGGCTGCAGATTTCGGCCGACATCCTCGGCAAGCCGATAGTGCGCGCGCGGGTGTCGGAAGCGGGCAGCCTTGGCGTGGCGATCCTCGCAGGCGTGGGCACCGGGGCATTCCGCTCGGTGGAGGACGGGGTGAAGGCCATGGTCTCCCTCGGCGAGCGCTTCGAGCCTGACCCGGCCCGGCAGCGGGCATACGGGGAGAGGTTTGAAAAGTACAGGGCCCTGTGGCCCCTGATGAAGGACTACCTCAGGACGTGAGGCTCCCTCGGATGCCGGTGAGCTTGAACCAGTCCTTGATCAGGGACGACGTGCGGGCGTACACCGCGTCCTGTGCGGCCTTTTTGTTTCCGCCGGCCTTCAGCGCCTGCTCGTAGACCTGGCGGATCTCGGTCCCGACGTTCACCTTGGCAATACCCCTCTTCATGGAGGCGAGCATGTCCTCCTGCCTGATCCCCGAGCCGCCGTGCAGGACAAGCGGTACACGGGTCACTTCTGCGAGCTTCGAGAGGTGGTCCAGGGCCAGCCGTGCCTCCACTTTCTTCTGGTCCTTCGTGGCCTCACCCACGGCGCCATGTATGTTGCCGATTGCAACGGACAGCCAGTCGCAGCCGGATTCGCGCACGAACCGGGCTGCCTCGTCGGATCGCGTGAAGCCTTTTCCGGACTTGAACAGCTCCTCGTACGGCGGCAGGGGTCCGGCCTCGTGGCCGAGCACGGCGCCCAACTCAGATTCGACCGGGATGCCGGTCCGATGTGCCAGGTCGGAGATCTCCCGCGTCACGCGGATGTTGTCCTCCAGTGACAACCGTGAGGCGTCGACCATGACGGACTGATAGCCGAGGGCAATCGCCCCTTCGATGATCGCCCGGTAATCGACCTTCTTCTGGTCCTCGTCGATCACCGGCACATGGTCGAGATGGATCCTCACGTGGCGCGGGTCGTCATGCGCGCGGAACTCGGCGATCACCGCGGCGGGGCTTTTCGCGCCGAACTTCACCCAGTCGATTCGCGAAACCTCCACGAGGGCGAAGGAGTCCTGGTCGCGCACCGCGCGGATGATCGGCTCCGTCATCGGCAGGTGAGCGACGTTGAACGCGGGGATGCCGAGGCCGAGCTCGCGTGCCTTGAGTATGATGTCGCGTGTGTTCTTCAAATGGTTCTCCCTCGGAAGAACACTATCCCGCGGAGCGCCGCCCTGCAAGCCGGACCAGCAGGGACAAATCCGCGCGGCTCGAGTACACTCGCGGCATGGACGTCGTGACCCTTGGGGAATTGATCCTGGATATGTTCGCCTCGGAGACGGGAAAGGATTTCCAGACAGTCTCCGCTTTCATCCCGGTTGCGGGCGGCGCGCCGGCCAACGTGGCCGTGGCAGCATCGAAGCTGGGAGCCCGGGCTGCCTTCATCGGCAAGGTTGGCGAGGATGCCTTTGGCCGCAGGCTCGAATCCGTGCTGAAGGGCTACGGCGTGGAGACGCGGGGCATGCGGTTCGACCGGGAGCACCGGACCACGCTGAACTTCATGACCATACCGGATCCCAACCGCACAGAGATGCTCTTCTACCGGAACCCCGGCGCGGACATGCTCCTCGCGCCGGATGAGCTGGATCAGGAGCTGCTGGCTTCGACCGCCTTCTATCACTTTGGATCGGTGAGCCTCGCGGTGGAGCCCTGCCGGAGTGCCGCGCTGGAGGGGGCGGCGTTCGCGCGGGCGAGGGGCGCCCTTGTGTCATTTGACGTGAACTATCGCCCCAGCCTCTGGGAGAACGACGCCCGGGCAAAGGCCGAGATCATCGCGGCGCTTCCCCGCGCGGACATCGTGAAGGTCAACGAAACGGAGCTGCGGCTTCTCTCCGGCACGGATGACGCGCCGGCCGGCTGCACGAGGATTCTGGAGCGGGGACCCGCCCTCTGCGTGGCCACGCTCGGTCCCCACGGAAGCGCATGGGCGGCGCGTAAAAGTGCCGGCCTGGTGCCGGGTTTTACCGTGGATGTCGTGGATGCAACCGGCTGCGGCGATGCGTTCATGGCTGCCTTGCTCGTGCGGCTTCTCTCGGCCTTGAATGGTGCGTCGGAAAACAGGCGGTCTCTGCTCGAAGGGCTTGAGAAGGACGAGCTGGTGAACGCGCTCCGCTGGGCCAATGCCGCGGGTGCTTTCACTGCACGGCGAAAGGGCGTGATGCCCGCGCTGCCGGACGCAGCGGAAGTGAAACAGCTCATCGGAGCTTGAAGGGCGGAATGATTCGTAATACTCCTCTGTTATGCGGGAGCATAGAAGTATTACGGTCCAGAATGAAACCGCTCAAAGGCTGACGCGTTACGCTCGTCGCGAGCGAAGACCTGTGAGCCAAGTGGTAGAGATCGCGATTGAAAAGCTCCTCCAACAGCACATGCCGGATGCCGACAGGATCGTGATGACTCCGGGCAGCTTCAACTGGACTTTCTCGCGGGAAAAAGCCTATGAAGGTCGATGAGGAGCGGGTCCTCATCGACACCAACGTCCTCATCTATGCCACGCTGGAAGATGATCCCCGGTCCGAGAACGCGCGCGCTGCTGCTCTCCCGCAGCGGAAGGGAGCGGTACGTCTCTGTCCAGAACCTCGCGGAGATGTATCCCAACCTGACGGGTCCGAAGATGGAACACCCGGACGAACCTGCCATCGCACGGGCCAAAATCCAGTTCATTGCCTCGCTCCCGGGCCTCCAGGAGCTTCCCCTGACGGGCGATGTTCAGAGCGTTGCGCTGGAGTTGTGCGAGAAATACGGCATCACACGACAGCGTTACTGTGACGCACAGATCGCGGCCACCAGGGTCATCCACGGGATGCGGGCCTTGCTGACGGAGTATAATGGCGACTTCAAGGGCATGACGGAAATCAGGGCGGTCAATCCCTTTGGGGCGTGAGCTTCTCCGATGACAATAGAATAGGCTCTCCACGGTGTTACCAGGATGCTGACAAATCCCTGAGAAATTGCATTTCTCACTGGATTTTCATGATGGGTCAGAATCCGAGCGTTTCCAACAATCCTCATCATCATCCCGCAAAGCTTGCGGATCACGACGATGCGGCCTCGGCCGGTTCCTCGCTTGTCTCTCAGCTCATGGTAGTAACGATTCAGGGACTCCGAGGAGGCGGCAACGTGGTGCACGCACTGCGTGAGGATCGTCCGCGTCAGCCAGGAAAGCGAGCGCAATCAACGGCGTGACCCCCTTGATGCTGATCAGAAGTTCCACTTCGCTCTTCAGCGGTTCCCCGGCGAGGAGGATTTCGGTCGCTAGCCGCTTCTTCGCTTCCTCCACCTTCCATAGTACCTGCAGGGTCAGCTCCAGGCAGAGGCGACTTGCTGCCGAGACGTTCATCTCCTTCCGCACATCCCGCACCACCGCTGTCGGCTTGTGCGCCGTCGGAATCCCGAACTCCCCCGTCACCACGTGCACCCACAGCGCCTTCGCCAGGTTGCGCGCATCGTGCCTGTCCGTCTTGTTCCATGAGTCCTTGATGATCCGAAACTTACGCGGATCCATCACGAAGCACCTCGCCCCCTTCGCCTCGATCTGATCCGCCCACCAGAAGGATCCCGTCGAAGCCTCCAGGACCACCGCGTCTGTTGGCCCCAGACCCTCCACGTACTTCCCAAACTCCCGGCAGGCCCCTGGAACTGCACCTCCTCCTCGCTGCCTTCGGAGAGCGGAGAGGAAAGGATACCTTGGTGCTTGTGCGTTGCCTCCATTCCACTATTCGTGGTCCACGAGGAGTCCCCCCACGTGGCACACATCTTGTCGGTACAAATGCGGGAGGTGGCCTGACCAAACCTACCACCGTGGCCGCTCGGCGCCACAGAACGTTTACAGGTCATCTCCTGCCCTCTCCCCCTCTGCTTTCCGGGGTCGGGGTTGAGAGCAGAATATGACCACCTTCCACTTATCGCAACGCTCACCACCATCGGCAAACCTCCCGGCGCCGACGGTCATCATAGCAACCATTATCCTTGCCGGCGGTTGCTTATCCCGCGAAAGCGCCCATGAGCTGGGTGACCTGGTTTTCGCCGTTGGCGCTGTAGGCCTTGAGCAGCCCGCCCTTGGGAGCCTTGCCTTTCTCGAATTGGTCGAGCATGAGGCGAGCCACGACCTCGGGGCCGATGACCACGTCGAGTTTCGTGAGCATCTCGGCCGACCGCGCGATGGCTTCGGGCCTGACATGGCGCTGGCCGTCGGCTCCCTTGGGATTGAGGTAGGCCGTGAAGCGCAGGACGCCGGCCGTGGCCAGCTGCGGGTCCTTTTCGAAGGTCTGCGCCACGATCTTGAAGTCGTCAATTCCGGTAAGCGCAGCGCCCAGGAGTCCCTTCAGGACTGCCCCCGGGGTCGAGCCTGCGGGAACGCCGGCCAGGCCGAGGACTTCCTTGTTCAGGGGGTGTTTCGCGTTTCCGCCGAAAACCCTCGCGGCGCCCAGAAGCAGCATCCCGAAGACCGCCTCGTGCCGCGTCATCGGGGTATCGATGGCGCCTGGGGCGACAGCGAAACCTTCAACGCCGAGCGCGCGGGCTTCTTCGGTGGCGATCCTTCTCGCCTCGGCCTTGGTGGACTTGTACTCCTCGTCTCCCTTCACCGCGATACCCTCCGCGGCGACGATCGAGCTCAAGCCGACAAAGAGGCCGCGGCCGGCCGGGATATCGTTGGCGAAGGCGCGCAGAAGGTTGAAGGTTCCGCCTTCGTTGATGTCCTTCATCAATTGGACCTGGACGGGATCGCCCCGGCGGCTGATGCCGGCGCAGGCAACGACGTTCAGCTTGTCCGGCGTAAGGCCCTTCTCCCTGAAGGACTGGATGGTGCTCGAGCGGAATGCGGCCATTTGGTCCGGCTTCGTGACGTTGGCCTGGATATAAAGCGATTTCTCCGTCAAGAGGGATGGATCGATCTTGTCCCGTGTCAGGACATCGCAGAAGGCGACCGGCCATCCCCTGGCAAGCGCCGCTTTGACGGTGGCCGCGCCGATGCCGCTCGCGCCGCCGGTGATCACGAGTCCGTTCTTGAAGCTCCCCATGTCGATCCCCCTCCGGCATGCCTGAGACGGCTCAGCGCAAAAATCACATTAAAAAGAAAACTGTCATCTGTCAAGTTTTTGTTCGCTCGAACGCCGTCGTGCGGGAAGGCACGGGCGGCGTTGAGCCAGGATCATGCCGAGGGCGCGTCTCCGATCAGGCAGAGCCATTCGGCTTCCGCAGCAAGCTCGTCCCCCACGTACGCCTTTCCCGCCTGACGGAGCATCGACTTGCTGACACGCAGGTTTCGCACCACGCAGCGCACCTCGTCGCCGGGCTTCACCTGACGCCTGAATTTCGCTTTTTCCACGGCCGCGAGGAAGAACATTCCCGAGCCACCCGACGCCATCCTCAGCCCCGCGCCGCCGCACTGCGCGAGAGTCTCGATGAGGATCACGCCGGGGACCACGGGGTATTGCGGGAAATGTCCCGCGAAGAAAGGTTCTGAGCCCGTGAAGCGGCGGTATGCCACCACTTCCTCGGCATCCGCCTTTTCGATCCTGTCGACGAACAGGAAGGGATCCCTGTGGGGAAGGAGAGACTTGATGTCGGTCATGCCGCCCAAGGTACCACGAACCGCCGTGAATTGACACTGCCGGGGACCGCCAACGCAGTGGAATCCAGCACTACCGCGGCGCAGAAGGCCATGAATACGCTTGTCACTTCACTTCTTCTCCGCGGCGAGATCCATGAACCGCTTCAGGATGGCCTGGGCCGGATCCTGCGCGAGATCGAGGGCCTTCACGCCCGCCGGTATGTGCACGGCCAGCTTCGGGGTCACCTTTTTTCCCTTGAATTGGGGAAGCCACCGTCGCTCCGCCTCCAGCATCTCCGAGGTCATTTCCCGGATCTCTCTCAGTGTGCACACCGCCGACGTCAGGGGATCCATGGCCACGGCCTGGACCAGCGCCTCCGTGTCTCCGTTGATCGCCGCATCCGCGGCGAGGAGCTGCACGTTCACGTTCGTCATGCACAGCGCCGCGCACTGCGTGGGCAGCCTGCCGACCCTCACGGGATGCACGCCGGTGTCATCAGCGAACGTGGGCACCTCCACGCAGGCATCGGCAGGGAGATTGTCGATGTAGCCGTCATTGCGCACGTTGCCCATGAACTTGAAGGGTTTCCCGGTTGCCACCGCTTCCATGATATAAGAGCAGTACTCCACGCTCCGAGGCCCCAGCTTTGTGGACTCCCAGTCAAGCTGGTTCTTTCCTTCGTACTTCTTCGCCACCGTGTCGCACCACGTGTAGTACGCGCCGCTCTGACCTCCGAAGCCGGGCTCGTCGCAGTACAAGTCCAGCGCTGCCTTGCTCTTCCTGAACCAGGGCACGTACTCGGCGAGGTGGCCGGTGGTCTCCGTCATGAAATACCCGAAGTGCCGAAAGACCTCGCCCCTCACCTTCTCGCTCTTGTAGATCTCGGGGCGATCCATCGCGCGGGCCAGGAGCGGGTACAGGTCCTGTCCTCCCCGCGTGAGGGTGAGGAACCAGTCCATGTGGTTGATGCCGCCGCAGATGTACTGGATCTCTTCCTTCGGCACGTCGATGAACTGGGCGATCTGTTCGATGGTGGTCTGCACGCCGTGACAGAGTCCTACGAAGGACACGGGGCTCGCCTTTCCAAGTGCCAGGCAGTTGCCCGCCATGGGGTTGGCGTACTGCAGCATGATCGCCCCGGGGCGGGAGACTTCTTCCATGTCGCGCGCGATCTCAAGGAGAACCGGAATGCTTCGCATTGCCCGAAAGACGCCGCCGGGCCCGAGGGTGTCACCCACGCATTGGTCGACCTTGTATTTCAGGGGGACCTTCCAGTCGATTTCGAAGGCCTCCACGCCGCCCACCTGGATCATGACGACAACGAAGTCAGCGTTCTTCAAGGCCTCGCGCCGATCCAGGGTGGCCCAGACGGAGCCCGGAACTACGTTGTCCTTCAGCATGCGCCGGCCGAACTCCTCCATCGCGCGGAGCTTCGGCTCCGTGCGGCTCATGAGGGCGAACTCGCTGCCTCCCAGGGCCGGGGTAGCCATGATGTCCGCCATCAGTGTCTTGCAGAACACGACGCTCCCCGCGCCGATCATTGCGATTTTCTTTCCCATGGTGGTCTCCTCCCCCGCGCCGTTCAGGCGCGATTCATCAGCCAGCGGCGTCCCACTGCTGGCGGATGAAACGGATTCCCTCGGCGTACAATGCCTCGGGGCTCTCGAAGATGTCCCTCCAGATCCGGGTTGCCGCGGCAAAGGCGGGCAGCACCCTGCCGAAGGCCTCGATCGTGAGCCAGTTGTCATAGCCCGTTGAACGGAGAGCCTTGAAGATGCCCTTCCAGTCATTGTGACCTCGGCCGGGCACTCCGCGATTGTTCTCCGAGATGTGGACGTGGGTAATGATGTCACGGTGCGCGCGGATGCTTGCCGCGGGATCGGCTTCTTCGATGTTGGCGTGGAACGTGTCGAACATGGCCCTGAAGTTGGGCATCCCCACCGCCTTCACGTGTTCCGCAACCCCGTCCATGGTCGTGAGGAAGTAGGCCTCGAATCGATTGAGGAATTCCACCGCGAGGGTGACACCGGCCTTTGCCGCGTGCTCCGCGGAGGCGCGCGCATGATCCACGGCGCGGTTTTTCTCCTCATCGGAAGGACCGGTGCCGGTGAACAGGCCCACGGGCTGGTAGAACGGGCCGCACAACAGATCGGACTCCAGGGCCTTCGTGCAGTCGATGACGCGCTTCATGAAGTCCAGCGCGTTCTGCCTCAGTTTTTTCTCAGGGCTCACCGGGTTGTGCCGGGCGTCGGGCATGTTCGTGACCACGCCGCAGGAAAGGCCGTTATCGCGGATCACCGTGAGGACCTTCACGTAGTGAGCGGGCGTTCCTTCCAGGATGGGGATTTCCACACCATCATATCCCGCCTTCGCCAGTTTTTCGATGATCGGGAAATGCTGCTCAGTGACGTGAGAGGTCCAGAGCAGGAGATTGAAGCCGGCTTTCATGAGGCGCCTCCAGGGAATTCGAATGGAAGGGTTTCATTGTATAGGCCGGGGGAAATCGAATGTCAAGGAAAAGTGCGTGCCGCATGTGCCGCGTGTGCCGCGCCGAATGGCGCTACGAATGGGGCCCCCGCAACCTACCGCATCGGCTGCATTCCCATTTTCGCCCACTCCTCACGGGCGGGGCCGTAGATCCCGGGGACGACGAGCCCTGCCTGCCGCATAAGGACGGTCATCTGGCCCCGGTGATGGATCTGGTGGTTCACCAGGGAATCGAGGATGTCCCCCCTTCGCCACGTGCTTCCGTACATCGGGATCTCATCCCCCAGCATGCCGTCGCGCCATCCCTCCCTGACTCGCTGGGTAAGAGAACGGCTCGCTGCCTCGTACGCGGTCACGATCTCGGATGCGAGCGCGGGCTCGGGGGAATCTTCGGGCGGTGAAACTACTTCAAGCCCCGCCTTTCCCCCCATCTCTCCCAGGGTGAGCACCAGGTGCCACGAAAGGAAACCCAGCGTCCGTCCCTCCGGACCGACCCTCTGGGACAGCGAGGCATCAGTGAGCCGCGTCAAGACCCGGAGGGTGGCTTCACTTTCTTTCTTCCAGTCCTCGAGGAACAGATCGATCGCGGCGTACATCCCGTGCCTCCTCCCCGATTCCAAAGCGCTTCTCCAGCATTTCGTAGTAGTCGATGACCTGGCGCACCCACTTCCTTTTCATTGAATACGGATGGTAATAGAAGGAGCGCTTGAAGCCGTAGGCAATGATGTCCTTGAGCTGGTCGGGGGCGATGCCGAAGTTTTCCAGCGCAAGGGTGAGCTCCTTCACCACCGTGGTGTGGGAGACCAGCCGGTTGTCGGTGCAGAACGTCAGGGAGAGCCTGGCAGCCAGCATCTGTCTCAGGGAATGCTCGCTGATGTCCTTGAGCGCCGGAGAGGTCTGCAGGTTGCTGGTCAGGCAGACCTCGATGGTGATGCGGTTCTCCGCGATGTAATCCACCAGGTTGGCAATGTAGGCGCGCTTGTCCTGCACGCTGCCGGAGAAGATGAGGCCCTCGTCAAAGAGGTGCAGCCCGTGGCCAATCCGGTCCGCGTGGAGCTTCGCCACCGCCTGGAAGATCGACTCCGGTCCGTAGGCCTCCCCGGCGTGCACGGTCTTTCTCATGAAATTCCTGTGCACGTAGTCGTAGGACTCCTCGTGCGCGCTGGCGGGGTAGCCCGATTCGCTTCCGGCAAGGTCGAAGCCGACGATCTGCACGTCGGTATCCCGGCGCAGCCGCACCCCGGCCCGTGAGAGCTCGAGACTGGCCGCCCGGATCACTTCCTCCTGTCCCGAATAGGAGAGCAGCCGATAGAAATCGCGGTAGTAGGCGGAAAAACTTTCGTCGAAGAATCGCAGGGCGCACACGATGATGCCGTAGTCGAAAGGCGGCTCCCCCGGGCCGAGAGACCGGTTGGCCTCTTCCCGGGCACGACGCAAGCCCTTGTCCACCGCCCTCATCACGCTCTCGAAGTCCAAGCCGGGCGACATGTGGAGCTGGGGGGCAAACCGGACCTCCACGTAGCGCACGCCCTCGGCCCAGTTGTCCTGGCCGAGCTCGTAGGCGGTCCGTTCCAGCGCCTCCGCGTCTTGCAGGACCTTGAGCGTCCAGGTGAATCCTTTGAGATACTCCTCCAGGTCCTTATACGAATCTTTGAACACCAGCTCGTTCAGGCCCTGTTCGGTGAACGAAGGGAGGGCCACCTTGCGCTCCCGCGCGAGCTCGATCAATGTCGAGAGCCGGAGCGATCCGTCCAGGTGCACGTGGAGGTCAGTCTTGGGGATCGCGCGGATGAACTCCTGGGTGTAGCGCGGCATGTGGTTACATTCACGGTACCGCCGCTTGCACGCCCGGTCAAGGCAGGGCTAACATCAGTCTTCGTGGTTGAACAGGTGGACTGCGTCATTGCGGCGGCGGGCAACTCCGTGCGCATGGGAAACTGGAAGCCCGTTCTCCCATTCGGGGCCGCCACGATCGTCCAGACGGTCGTGGCGGCCGCCCTGCGTGCCTGCTCCCGGGTGGTGCTCGTGACCGGCTACCGCGGCGCCGAGCTTGCTTCGTTGTTCAAGAGTGATCCGCGCGTCCTTCTGGTGGAGAACGAATCCTGGCAGCTTGGCATGTTCAGCTCGATTCAAATCGGCGCGGCTTCGGTGCGGACGCAACGGTTCTTCGTGACCCTCGGGGACATGCCGTGGATCACCGCGGCCGTGTACTCGGCGCTCCTCCGTCACGAGGAGGCGGATGTCGTCTTTCCTGAGCACGGCGGGATGCGCGGGCATCCCGTGCTGTTCCACGAGCGCGTCAAGGACGCGATCGCCTCGGCTGATCCGGCCCGTGGAAGCATGCGCGCAATCGCCGAATCATTTCGCATCAGTGAACTGCACTGGCCGGACGATGTGGTGCTCCGGGACATCGACACGGAGAAGGACCTTCCATGACTTACGATGCGTGCTTCCTCTTCCCCGTGTAGCGCCGAGCTTCCGTCGTCACTATCTCCGCAAGGACCAGCACCAGTACGATCGCCTGCAGGGCGAAGGTCTCCCAGGTCTGCGACATGCCCAGCGGGCCCACGGCCGGCAGCCTGCAGTGATTGGATGCTCTCCCCGGCGATCTTGAAGGCGAGATAATAGATGAGGATCGTCGCTGCAAGGAAGAACCAGTGCAGCGGCAGGCGTGCGCTGAACCTGATGACGAGAAACCCGATGAGCACCAGGAGCACGAGGGCCACGCCGACGCCGGCAAAGAGCTGGACGGGGCCAATTCCCGACTCGATCCCGACGCGGTCGGACATCTTCCACTGTCACACCGCGGGTGACGTTTCAGACCAGCAGGTCCATCATCGATTGGCCCATCGCGGTGAGGATCAGCCAGCAGGACACCGCGCCCGCATCGAGGAGCCCGCGGGAACGTTCCCCGAGCCGGCTCGATCTGCCAAGGCGCGCGACAAGCTCCCGGGTGGAGTCCTTGCCCTCTTCGGCCGCCTTCATCATCACGCAGAGCGCATCGGCGAACCCCAGGCCGTCGCGCCGGGACGCGCGAAACGCCTCCACGGCCGCCGCGAGGGTGTCCAGCATGGTCTTGTCCCCCACCTGCGCGTTGCCGAGGGACACAACGCTCTCCTGCGCCTTCTGCATCATGGATTCAAACACCCGTGCGTCAATGTCCGCCGCGTCCCGGGATTCCCGCGCCATCGCCCGGAAAAAAGTGCCGTACAGGGGACCCATGGCCCCGCCGATCTCCGTGAGGAGGACACTGCCGATGACCGCAAGGCCTTCCGAAAGAGAGCAGGAGGCGTCGGTGAGCCGGTCCGCGGCCATGCCGAAACCCTTGCTCATGTTGACACCGTGGTCACCGTCGCCGATGGCCCCGTCGATATCGCTCAAGCTCGCCGCGTTGTCCCGGACCACGGCAATCACGCGCTGGATGACGGGAAAGCCGCGCTGGTTGGCAAAGCTTTCCATCTGTCATCGCCCGAACTGGGTGAGGCCCATGCAGTCCACTTCCAGGTCAACGAGCTCCTTGAGCTCTGAATCCACTTTCATGAGCGTCAGCGTCACCCCGGCCATGTCCAGGGACGTAAAGAAATTGCCCACGTAGGGCCGATGCACGACCAGGCCGTGTGACGCCAGCAGCTTCTCCACTTCGTCGTACAGGATGTACAGCTCCATCACCGGCGTGGCACCGAGACCCGAGAGGAGCACAACGACTTCGTCCTTCCGCTCGAAGGGCAGATCGGGAAGGATGATGTCGAGCATCATCTTCGCCATATCCCGCGCCGGCCGCAGGTCTTCGACGCGGATGCCCGGCTCCCCGTGATGACCGATGCCGACTTCCATTTTCCCCGGTTCGATCGTGAAATTGGGATGGCCGACCGCGGGGATCGTGCAGGGGGAAATCCCGATGCCGATGCTCCGCGTGTTGTCGATTGCTTTCTGCGCGGCTGAGATGACCGCGTCGAGATCCCCGCCGAGCGCGGCCCGCGCCCCTCCGGCTTTCCACATCAGCACCTCGCCGGCAACCCCGCGGCGCTTCGCCCTTTCCGCCGGGGGGGCCGACGGCACGTCATCGTTGGCCACCACGGTCTTCACCTGGATTCCGGCATCCTCGGCCATTTCCAGGGCAAGCTTCACGTTCATCGTGTCCCCGGCGTAGTTCCCGTACAGGCAGGCCACTCCCCTGCCCCCGTCAGCCACGCGGAACGCATCGAAAAAGGACTTTGCCGTGGGAGACGTGAATACCTCGCCAACGGCAACGGCATCCACCATGTTGCGGCCGACGTAGCCGATGAACGCGGGCTTGTGCCCCGAGCCGCCTCCCGTGACGATTCCCACCTTCCCTTTCACCGGCGCGGCCCGGTACTTCACGACCCTGGGGTTGTCCGTCGGGACCACGATGTCGCGGTGGGCACGGAGGAAACCCTTGAGCATGTCTTCAACCACCTGGTTCGGATCATTCAGGATTCGCTGCGTGTTGACCTCCTCAGCTTCTTTTCGTACTCGGCGATCCGTTCGACCTTCCGCGTCGAGCCGCCGCCCTCGAACTCTGACTTCAGCCACGCATCCACGATCGTCTTGGCCAGCTCGGGCCCGATCACCCGGGCTCCCATCGTGAGGATCTGCGCGTCGTTGCTCTTTCGAGCGCGCTCGGCAGAGTACGTGTCGTGGCAGGTCGCCGCGCGGATGCCGGGAACCTTGTTCGCGGTGATCGCCATGCCCAGGCCCGTGCCACACATGAGGATTCCGCGCTCGTGCTTCCCCGCCGCGATGGCCTCCGCCACCTTCACGGCGATGTCCGGGTAGAGCACCGGCGATTTGTCGAATGCCCCGTAATCCTCGACCTCCACGCCCTTCTGTGCAAGATGCGCTTTCAGGATTTCCTTCAGGTCAAAGGCTGCTTCATCCGCCCCGATTGCCACGCGCATCTACGCTCCTTCCTGGCTGCCCCAGAGCTCGAAAATCGCGGGCTGCGACTTCTTCCCGTAGCCAGCGGCCTGCCCGGCGACGAAGATCTCGTGGGCGGCGGCCGTCATCGGGATCGGGCTGCGGCTTTCCGCAGCCAGCGTGCGCGCGTAGGACAGATCCTTCAGGAGCATGTCGATGGTTCCTCCTGGCACGTACTCCCGTGCGGTGATTGCCGGCGCACTCACATCCAGCACTTTCGATCCCGCCCATCCTTCGCGGATGGCGTCGTACAGGCTCTGAGCATCCACGCCATTACGCTGGGCAAGCCCGAAGCCTTCGGCGATGACGGCAAATGCCGTCCCCACGATCATGTTGTTCACGAGCTTCGCGATGCCCCCGGCGCCGACATCGCCGACACGGACAACTGTCTTACCGATCGCCAAGAGGTACGGCTGGCAGCGTTTGAAAGTGGCGGGGGCGGCACCCACCATGATCGCCAGTGACGCCGATTGAGCGCCGGCCTCGCCTCCGCTCACCGGCGCATCGGCGAACTCGATGCCCTTCTCCGAGAGGCGCGCGGCGATGCGGCGCGAAAGGGAAGGCAGGCTCGTGCTGAGGTCGATGAGAAGGGAGCCGTGTGCCATGGAATCAGCCAATCCCCCGCCGCTTAGCACGACCTCTTCGACGACCGCCGCCGACGGGAGGGAGAGACAGACAACGGGGCAGGAGCCGGCCACCTCAGCGGCACTCCGCCCGATGGTGACGCCCTTGAGCCCGGAGCGCCGGGACCCCTGGACGTCGAACCCGACCACATCAAATTTTTTCGCCAGGTTCTCCGCCATGGGACGCCCCATGATGCCCAGCCCCACGAATCCTATTTTCTCAGGCATTCACTCCTCCTCACGCCGACGCTGCCCACTCCTCGGACAGCACCTCCGCTTGCTCCAGTACGGTCTGCGTCGCCTTCTCCTGTTTATCGGGCGGGTATCCGTGCTTCCGAAGGATGCGTTTGACCAGCACGCGGAGTTGCGCGCGTACATTCTCGCGGACGGTCCAATCAATTGTCACGTTCGCTCGAACAATTGCCACCAGCTCCCGCGCGATCGCGCGGAGTGTGTCGTCGCCCAGCACCTTCACGGCACTGTCATTCACTCCGAGCGCGTCGTAGAAGGCCAGCTCATCATCGCTGAGGCCGAGCGTCTGGCCGCGCTCGTTGGCCTGACGCATCTCCTTTGCCAGTCCGATTAGCTCCTCGATGACCTGCGCGGTTTCGATTGCCCGGTTCTGATACCGACGGATGGTCTGTTCCAGCATTTCGGCAAAGGAGCGAGCCTGGACTACGTTCTTGCGCCGCCGCGTCTGAATCTCCCCGGAGAGCAGCTTGCGCAGCAGTTCGACCGCAAGGTTTCGTTGGGGCATCCCCCGAACCTCCGCAAGAAACTTTTCGGAAAGGATCGACATATCCGGTTTCTTGAGACCGGCGGCGGAGAAGATATCTACAACTCCCTCGGATGCCACGGCCCTTGAGACGATTTGGCGCACGGCCAGATCGAGCTCTTCTTCTGATTTCGTCTCGCCCGGCGCCCGCTTGGCCAATATGGCCCGCACGGCTTGGAAGAAGGCAAGGTCGTCTCGGATGCGTAACGCGGCAGGATTTGGTACCGCGAGCGCGAATGCCTGTGACAGCTCAAGTACGGCGCCGAGGAATCGGTCCTTTCCCTCTTTCTGTGCCAGCACATGTTCCTGCGCCGACGGCAAGAGGCCCAACCGCTCCGCAGGAGTTCCCGACACCCATAGCGCCCAGCTGAATCCGTGGAGCAGTCCTCGACAGACCTCGTATCTCTCCAGCATCACTGCGACCGCTTCTTCCTGGTCGATCGCGGTCTTTCCCGTCCCGCCACTCTCCGTGTAGGTGGCGAGTGCTTGCTTGAGCTCATGAGCCAGACC
>PMZS01000160.1 GCA_003170115.1 Spirochaetaceae bacterium | reverse complement strand
TCTCAGTCCGACAAGCTCCTAGACGATTTTCACAACCTTGCCGGTGCGCAGGCAGCGGGTGCAGATCTTGATCGTGGTCTTGGTCTTGCCGATCATTGTCTGGATTTTGAGAAGATTGGGCTTCCAGACCCTGCGGGTCCTGTTCTTCGCGTGGCTCACCTTGTTCCCGGTGACCGTACCTTTGCCGCATATTTCACACTTGCGCGCCATCTATTTCCTGCCTTGGATTTCAGTGTTCTTTGAGCTGACAACATACCGAAAATGGCCTGGGTTGTAAAGGGGGGTCACCGGGCACTCGCCGCCCCGCAGACGCACAATGTGGTACAGGCATTCCCTCACATTGTGAAAAACGCAAAAAGCGCAGAATGGCTTCGCTTTTTGCGTTTTGCGCATTGCGCAGCACCGACGACGAAATGCGACGGCCAGACTTTCTCAGTGGATCATGACCTGGCCGCCGGTCACGGGCAGGGCCTGGCCGGTCTCGTACTCCTGGTCCACCAGGTAGAGGATCGCCTTCACCACGTCTTCCACCCGGCATCCCCGTCCCATTGGCACCCGGGACTCGTATGAACGCCGCACCTCATCCACCGACTTCGCCCCCGGAACCTTGCCGGCCTTCAGGTACTGGACGAAGAGCCCCTTCTCAGGGTCGGACCACAGCGGACCTTCGAAGAAATTCCCCGGGCAGACCGAGTTCACCTTGATGCCGTGCTCCACCAGCTCGAGAGCGAAGGACTGGGTGAGCCCGATACCCCCGAACTTTCCCCCCGCGTAGGCGAAGTTCTTGTTGCTGCCCTCCAGCCCCGATTTCGAATTGATCTGGATGATGTCCGCCGTGCGGCGGGGCGCGAAGCGGCGCTGCAGCTTCATGATCGGTGAGAGGTGCTTCACGCACAGAAAATACCCGGTGTAGTTGACCCGGGTCACGAAGTCGAACGATTCGAGGGTCATCTCATCCAGCCCGCCGGCCTTGAGCACTCCGGCATTGCTCACCAGGAGGTCCAGGCCCCCGAAGGCCTTCACGCATTCACGCGCCAGCGCCTGGAGAGACGCGGGGCTGGTCACGTCGACCGCGGTGAAAAGCGCCCTGTTCGTGGCGCCCGCACCGCGGGCCGCGGCGTTCAGCTCCCCTTCCAGGGCCCGTCCGACCTCCTCGTTCAAGTCCGCGACGATGACATTCGCTCCTTCGCTGAAGAGTCCTTCGGCGATCCCCCTGCCGAAGCCCTGCGCGGCGCCGGTGACGAGAGCGATCTTCCCCGCAACCCTGCCCTTCGCCGAGGCGGCCTTCGACACCGCGCGCCGATAGTTCTCCACCTCCCAGGTGTCGATGAACTGGATGTCCTGGGGGGAAAGGAAGCGTGGACCACCGAAGGAGCGGGACAGCCAGCTCACCTTCATGAGGTCCTCGAACACGTCGAGGCAGGTCTCCGCTGATTTTTTGGTGTCCTCCACGGCCACGACCCCGATGCCGGAAACAAGGAGGATCTTCGGGTTGTACCCCCACTTGGCCCGATAGGCGTCCAGGGACAAGGGGAAGGAGACGAGCAACTCCTCGGGATCCTCGTTGAGATCCAGGAAGAGGGGAGCCGACTTGCAGTACACGATGTTGTCCGGCATGAAGGGCAGCTGGACGAATCCCCTGTTCTCGGGCACGAGAAAATGCCCCGCCAGGGAGCTGTATCGGACAGCCGCGATCTTCGGCGCATCCGGTTCCGAGAGCAGCATGCGAAGAGCCGGAAGGACTCGCACCGAGGCGTCCGGCACCGGCCGCTCGCCGCCGGGAAGGGCTTGAGCGAACCGGCTGGAGATTTTGCGCATCACCTCATCGGAGAGCGCGCGGATCTCCGCGGCCGTATCGGCGGCCACGACGAGCCCGTGGTTCTGCATGAGAACGATCCGGGGATCGCCACGGTGCGCGCCACGGTAGGCCTTCAGCTTTTCCTCCATGAGCTTTGCAAGCCGGTAGCCGGGGTCCGTGTAGGGCACCCAGAGCGCCTCATCGCCAAAGAGCTCCCGTGCGGTCTTCTCCGCGTGCGTGCCGCACGTGAGGGCGTTGACCGCGTACGGGTGGGTGTGTACCACCAGGCGCCACTCCAGCATCTCATGCAGGGACGCCTCAACCGACGGGCGGCCGCCCGCGTCCGTCTGGGTGCGGCTTTTCAAGAGATCCGCCTTGATCTCCGCTTCGCGGCGGAGGGGATCCTTCGAGTAGCCGCGTCCCAGGATGGCGCGCACCTCCGGCCGGGAAAGCTCGACAAACCCGGAAGGGCCGATGTCGCGCAGGGCGAACCCGCTCGCCTTGATGGCCATCCGTTCGCGGTCCTTCACTGATGTATTGCCCCCGCCGGCAATGACGAAATCGTTTCCCCGGCCGTAGAAGCGGGAAAGCTCGATGATGTCGCTCAGGTCCATGTTTTCGCCTACCGCCTCCGGGAGAGCACCGATTGCTCGTACTCCGTGACCTTGTCCAGCCAGGACGCGCCCGCCGGCACGCCCTGGAGCTGGCAGAACCGGTTCCACACCGCGGTGAACGGGAGGTCTCTGGCCTCCTCCATCAGAGCCAGTCGGGCGGTGAGGTTCCCGGACGATTCTTCCTTCTTCAGCATGTCCGCCGGCTCCAGCAGCGCAAGGAGGATTGCCTTCATCGTGGCGCGCGCGCCGATCACCCAGGCAGCCACCCTGTTGATGCTCGCATCGAAGTAGTCGGTGGCCACGTGCACCTTGTCCCAGGCGCCGGCGCGCGTGACCTCCGTGGCCACAGCTTTCACCTCGTCGTTGAGGATGACCACATGATCGCTGTCCCAGCGCACCCCCCGGCTCACGTGCAGGAGCAGCTCGCGGAAGAAGAGGAGAATGGATGAGATCTTGTCCGCAACGGACTCCGTCGGATGGAAATGCCCCATGTCGAGGGTGAGCATCATGTCGTGGGAGAGCGCGTAGGCGAGATAGAACTCGTGCGATCCCACGACATAGGACTCGGAGCCGATGCCGAAGAGCTTCCCTTCCAATGCGTCCTTCATGTACCGCGGGTCCACGCGCTTTTCAAAAATGCGGTCAAGCGATTCGGCAAGGTGCCGCCGCGGCGTGAGCCGGTCCGCCGGCTGGTCCTTGCAGCCGTCCTGGATCCACAGGTTCACGATGCAGGGCCTGCCGGTCTCCTTCCCCATTTCCTCCCCGATCTCGCGGCAGCGCAGGGAGTGATTCACCCAGAAGTCCCTCACCTTCCTGTCCCGCGAGGAAAGGGTGAATCCGGATTCCGCCTTCGGATGGCTGAAGTACGTCTCGTTGAAGTCCAGCCCGATGCCCAGTTTTTTAGCCCAGCTCATCCAGGCGGAGAAATGCTCGGGAGAGAGGGCATCGCGATCGATCTTCCGGCCGCCCGTCTCCGCGTAGATTGCGTGGATGTTTGCCCGGTGCTTTCCGGGGATGAGGGAGAATGCCTTTTCGTAATCGGAGCGAAGCTCGTCAGCCGTTCGCGCCTTGCCGGGGTAGTTACCGGTGGCCTGGATGCCTCCGCCGGTAAGTCCCGCGGGGCTCTCAAAGCCTCCCACGTCATCCCCCTGCCAGCAGTGCAGGGAGAGCGGGATGGTCGCCAGGGTCGAAAGCGCCCTTTCCACGTCCACACCCCACGCGGAATATGTTGTCTTTGCGTCGTCAAAGCTCCGGGCGATCGAGTCCTTGTCAGGATCCTGCATGCGGTTGGTCCTCCAGCGTCTGTACCGTATGCGCGCGGGATCAGTTGGTCAATGCGGCAATTGCGGCCCCCAGCAGGGGCGCATCGACCACCGACGTGATCTCCCAGGCGCGCGCACGATCGCCTGAGAGCAGGGTGCGCATCCACGATTCCACCCTGGAGCGGAACACGCGAAGCTGCCAGAACGTGGTGCCGTCCACCGTGATGCAGACAGGGTAGCGTGGATCCCGCCCCTTGCCGGTTTTCAGAAGTATTGCGGCCAGGTTCACCGCCACGAGGGCCGCGGCTCGTTCCACGAGCGTGTCGCACAGGATGTAGAGCGCGCGCGAATCCCCGGCCGGCTTCAGGGCGCAGGCCGCACCGAGCGGGTTCTCCAGGCTGTCGGGATACAGCAGGAAATCGTTGAGCTCCCGGGTGGAAAGCCCGGGTACCCGCTCAAGATCCCGCGCGGCCTCCGCGGAGAGGCAGCCTGCCCGTGCCGCGCTTTTCGCCGCGAAGAGGCACAGGCCGCCGAGATACGCGCCCGAGATTGTTTTCTCGTGCCTGTATTTCCCCGGATTGGCCGTGGTGGCGTCGAACGAGTCATCCACGGGTCCCCGGGCGCCGCGGGCAAAGGAGCCGGACTCGGTGTTCACCACCTGGGATCCATCAGGATCCATGTCGGGGATCTTGCGGATGAGCGCATTCAGCTCCACGTATGCCGCGTTCACTCCCGTCCCGCAGACGAGGCCGATGAAGTCGTCGAACCGGCGACCGGGCAGGGCGTTGCGCCCGGCAAGGAGCGTGGCGACCGTGTCATTGAGCAGGACGACCCGCATGTCGCCGGACTCCGCAAGGGCGCGCAGGAGGCCCGCGCCCACAAGCTCCCCCTCGACACCCTTCGCCTTGATCTCCTTGGTGAACTGGATGAGCCGGCCGTCCTTCTGTGGAGTGATCTCCGCCGGGTACGAAAAGCAGAAGCCGATCCTGCGGGCGCCTCGCGTCAGCGGAAAAACCGCTCCCGCCAACGTCCGGAAGAACTCCTCGCGCGTGAGCGGCGCATCGACGCCCGGCATGCGGTGCCGCGTCAGCCCCTCGATCACGGGCGCGCCCGCGTCGTCAAAGCTCACGAGCGCCGCGCGCAAGTTGGTGCCGCCCGCGTCCAGCGCGACGACGCGTTCTCCGCGGTGCACCTCCCGCGACGTCTCGACGTAGGCGGGGATCATGGGAAGGGAGGACGGGCGGCCCTGGAGGCCGCGGGTCATCTCCTCCAGGAACGCATCGCAGCACCCCCGGAGGTCGATGCTGCCGGGATGCATGCGGTGATGACGCAGGAACCGTTCGATTTTCAGCATTCGCCGGATTCGGAGCCCGGCGCGAACACCGGCTTCAGGACGATGTCCAGGTCATGCTCCTGCTGCAGCTTCGCGAGCTCCTGCTTCAAGCCGCCGATGGAAACAGAGGGCCCGACCACAAGATGCGCGGTAAGCCGGAACATCGGCGCGCCCGTCCAGGGGGCGGCAGCGGTTTCCGTTTCCAGGTCCTCGATGTTGATCTCGTGGGTGCGAAGCACGGCGGTCACGGAGTGCACGATGCCCGGCGTGTCCAGCGAAACCGCCTTCAGGAGCCAGGGCCGGCCTTTCTCCTCCACCCCGGATTCTGAGCGCGGCTTGCGGGTCGGATGGCAGCCCACGTGCAGCCCCAGCTTCCCGCCGAGCGCCGGCAGGGATCGTGTCATCGTATCCACCGACGCCTCCGGCCCGGACACGAGCATGATGACGGCGAACTCGCCGCCCAGAACCGCCATCTTGCTCTCCTCTATGTTGCAGCCGGCGGCGGACACCGCGCCGGAGATGTCGTCCACAATGCCCACCCGGTCCGATCCCACGGCGGTGAGCACGACGAATCCTGTGGCCATGCGGCGAGATTATACCGCGGAGGTGGGGCTGTCC
The DNA here is from genome assembly GCA_003170115.1 of Spirochaetaceae bacterium. Classification (GTDB taxonomy): domain Bacteria; phylum Spirochaetota; class Spirochaetia; order SZUA-6; family Fen-1364; genus Fen-1364. The sequence goes on along the minus strand of PMZS01000160.1, from coordinate 1,383 downwards.
AGAGATCGCGCGTACTGCACGGCCTCCGCCATGTACCCGACCGCCTCTTCCAACCGGCCGAGCTCCTCGTACCCGTACGAAAACCGAAGCTGCCGCGCGCCCTGCTCCACCATGCGTCCGCGCGGGTGCACGCAGAACTCGCCGGGGATATAGATGACCCGGGGCAGCTTTCCCTCCGAGGTGCCGTCGACCCGCTCGTTGCCGGTCGTCCTGGCGAGGCAGCGGAAAAATGGCGAGCCTTCGCCGGTCTTCACTCCATTGAGAGTCAGGTAGTAGTAGAAGCTCGCCTGGCCCCCGCGGCAGTCCACCACGGCGTCTCCCAGCAGGGAGTCCAGCCAGCCCCTCACGGCAACGGCCTTTTCGCGATAACCCCGGGTCACCTCCGCCAACTGGCGATCCAGGACGTTGTCCAGCAGCCAGCTTGCGATCTCCTGGTTGACCAGGGGAGCGCTGAAGCCCGCGTCGCTGGTCCTCTGGATCAGCGCCTGCAGGAAGGGGCCGTCGCTGCCGATCAGGTACCCGATCCGCAACGAGGGCGCGATGATCTTCGAGAGCGTGCCGATCTCGAAGACCACGCCGTCCTCATCATCGAGAAGCCCGGATCGCGGCCGCTCGACCAAGGGGTCGTGGATGAGGTCCTCGTAGGCCTTGTCCAGCACCAGGGGAACTATCCTGCCGAGCTTCCGCGACAGCCCCGATGCCAGGCGGACGAGCGCCGTGCGCTCGCGGTTTCCAATGATTGTCGCGCTGGGGTTGTTCACCGTCACGACATACAGGAAGCTGATGTCATCCGCCCCGCTTCCCAGCGCGTCGATCCGGGCGGCGACATCCTCCGCGTGCAGGCCGTCGGAACGCTCAGGGACGGTCACCACCGTGNNATGTAGTACATCGGATCGGAGGTGACGACGATGCCGGGGTTCAGCACGTATGCAAGCCCCTCGAGGAGGCTCGTCGCCCCGTTGGGGCCTACGATGATCTCCCTTCCTGAGAGTGCCGCTTCCGTGAGCCCGCCGACGCTCCGGGAGACGTAGTAGCGCCGGATCGAATCGATGAGGGTCGGAGAGCCCTTCGGCCCTCCGTAATTGAGTGGAGACTTGTACCGTCCGGGGTGCCCGATCACCTCCGCGAGGGCTTCGCGGATCAGGTCGCTCGGAATGGTCTTCTCGTTCACGTACCCNNACCGGTGAAGGCGTGCGCGAGCGCCAGCCGTAGTCGGAAAGCGAGATGGAGGGCGGATTCATGAGTGCGGATTCTACAGGATGAGCCTCTCCCTGAGGAAGTCCTTCATGTAGCAGTTGATAGCCCACTGGTCCGCCACGGGAGTGCCCGTGCCGGGCAGGGTGGCCATGTAGTTGGGCGGTCCGAACTCGGGGCAGATGGTGA
>PMZS01000237.1 GCA_003170115.1 Spirochaetaceae bacterium | reverse complement strand
CCGCAATGCTGAACATGGGCTAGGTACATGAATCTTCGACTGTTCTCGGCTGTTGAGGCCATGATCCGAGTAACGAAGTCAGCGACCACCACCATAAACTGGCCGGTCGACGACAACTTCGAGGTGTTGCGAGGCCCGAAAGCGGACACCGACGTCCGCGAATACCTGGCTACTCACCTTGAGCTGTTTGGAAGGCTGGGCGACCTTAGCCGAGTCAACGGGGCACTGCTCAGGTCCGAAATACACACCAGAATGTTCGCCGAGCGCGAACGATTCGTTCGCCGCTGGGTCCGGGACGCGGCTCAGTACGGCTCTCCTCCAGACTCTGTCCAGTTCACTTCTACTGGCGCGCTGGCCGGGATCTGCGGTGCCGAGATCCCTGAAGGGACATTTCGGGGCAAGGAGATAGTGCTCTACAAGGTGGGAATGAACAATATCCGGTCTGATCCTTATACGGGCATGGCAATGCTGTACAGGTACCTTTACGTTCTCGAGAATCCACACAGGGTGCTGGCTCTATGGTTTCCAAACATATCATTCGACGATTGGCGCAGCGCGGCAACGCGCGGCGATCGCAAGGACGTGCGGCTGTACAAGACGGTTGCGAATGCAATCATCTTCTCCGACAAGTTTGTCCCAAAGCCTATGTTGTAGTCGGGGGCTTAATCTCCGGCTTTTCAAAGACCAGGATACTCTCCGATCCCATCTTGTTGGCCCTGCGGTTCATGCCCTTTCGTGTCGTCTCAACCACCAAGCGGAGCCCGGCCTGTGCCGCAAGCGTCTTGGTCATTTGCGGGAGGTTGATTATCTCTCCACGGACTACAGGGCTGCCCACCATGAGGAAGGCGAATCTACCCGCGCGGAGGATCCGCTGTGTCTCGCGCAGCATCCGCCCATAGTCGTCTCGGAAACGCTGGACCACATCCGCAGACTGGCGTCTGCCCCCGGTCAGTCGTGCATCCAGCTCTCGTGAGTCAATTCCAAGCCACAAGAGGCTGAGAGTCCCGTACTCCGCGTAGGGGATAGAGCCTATGTAAGGCGGGTGGGACACCACGGCGTCCACCGAACACTTGTCTATCGGGATGCTCGTTGCGTTGCCCTCCAGCACTTCAGGCATATTCTGGGTGGAACCCGCGTTAGCGAGCATGGCCACCATTTTGGCGACCCGCCTGAGCGAGGCCAAGAATGGCTGGATTGGTCGCGGCCTTGGGGGCGCTTTCTTGTCGAACATCACGTTTGGGTAGCCAGAGTGGGCGTTGCTCGACCTGCGCAGAATGTCGCTGAATGCCACCAAAGCAATGTTTCTCAACTGAGGATCCGCGATTGACGAAATCTGATGGTCGATCCTCACCAAGTCGGTCAATATAGGGCGCGCAAACCACTTGAGGAAGCGCGGGTTTTCTAAGCGAGCGTCACCAACAATTGTGCGAGCCTCGGACTTTTTGCCGTCGTTGTCCCCGGGGGCCATCAGGAGCATTTGTCCGTCTTCAGCAAGCTTCGATGTCATGGTATCTGTAAGCCAGCTGAGCTTCTCCGGGTCCACCGGAGTAACTTTGGTCCTTGCTATGAGGACGGCCAGAGGATTCAGATCCAGACCGACGGCGTGCCTGCCGCTCAGGGCAGCCTCAAGCAGAGTAGTTCCGGAACCGCAATATGGATCGAGAACGAGCTCCCCCTCGCGCGTCAGGATGGAAATCGCGCGGGCTGCGATCTGCGGGATGAACTTGCCGGAGTACCGGTGGATATTATGGGTGAGGTACTGAGTTTCAGAGTCGGCATAGTCCCACGGCTCTGCAAGGATGGCTTTGGCAACCGTCGCAGACTCCACAGCGCGCTTGGGACTGCGACGCTGAGTGCTATGCGACTCACTCAACTTTGACACAGGGCCCCCTCGAAGTAACCTTGCTTCATGTTCTGGATCCGCAAGTAGCTGAATCCCGCCGGAACTTTGGGTGCTTCACTGGTTTCTCGAAATACCAGAGTCGGTCGCAAAACTAGACTTTCCACGGGGAGCACCGCAGGCACATTCCTTTCGCGCGCAAAAGTTCTGAGGGCTCCGAGGAGGTCGAGCCTTCGGGTGTTGACCAGATCGTCCAACTTGTCGCGGTCTTTCTCGCTGTAGCCTACCTTCGCTTCGCCGATGAACAGGTCTCGGCCACGTAATGCAACGAGGTCGGGTATGATTTCCCGCAAGCTGTGGCGTCGGGGATCAGGGCTGTTGTCGCGCGCGACGGACGGGTCCACGACATTGAGAGGGTAAAGTTCATGATCCGATCCGCCCGGGTACTCACCTGCAACCAAGATCCAGCCTTCGCTCTTGAGGTATTCCCGCATAGCCATGTGTACATGTCCTTCGGTCCATCTCATGCGTGTGCTCGCTACTTTCGGAAGAGGAGTATTCGCTCTTCCTGGATAATGCGATCTTGCCAAGGCACCTGAGAGTTGCTGTTGTTTGTCTTCAGTTTGTGGGCGATTGATTCGTACAGTTCAATCCCGCAGGACGCAAAAAGCTCCGATACTATCGCGTCCATGGGGATAACGTCGCGTCCAAGGCGCTTGTTGCCGATGATGAAGGCGATGGACCCGCCCTTTCGAAGCCAACGCGACAAGCGATCAGCGACTTCCCACATGTCGTCGCAGAACTGAAGCATTGAGGCTCGTCGCGAGGCGCCGTCGCCATCCTCCTGAGGGGGATGGGTGGAGAAAAAGCGATTGCAGGTTTTTGACAACGATTGAGCTCGGTCACCGGCATTGGGCGCCGAGTCAGAGAGATACTCCGAACCTATTGTCTTCTCCCTAGTAGCATAGGGGTCATGGCCAAGGTGAGCTACTAGGCTCCTGTAGGAGAGGAGATGGGTTCTCAAGTAGCTGATTGCCTCGGTGCCATACGGGGGTGAGGTGATTACATGGGCGACCGAGTCTTCGGGCAACTCAACGTCAAGAACGGACCCCTCATGCAACACGATGCTACCAGGGGCTCCGATCAGGGATCGATGGCTCTGTATTGAGTCTTCAATATCGCGCGACATCCGTTGCAGTTGGCGGGCTACCAGGCGCCCAACGTCAACCGATTGTCTCGGCGTCTTGCTGTATTCGGCGCGAACAACGTCAACGTCGACGTTCCCTATGCTCCTCATCTTGGAGGACAGTGCGAGGAGCAGAGCTTCACGGTGGAATCCTCTTTCACCCAACGCGAACTCAACTGCAAGCGAGGTGCCCAGCAGCGCCGCCGGCGTGAACCACCTTTCAACGTTGGTGAAAGGCGGAATCAGGTTCCCGCGACGGCCCAGCACTTCTTCGTGGCTTAGGCTCGAGGAGGCACGGTTGTCAAGAAAGCGAGCCCAGGCTTCGTCGTAGAACGCTATGAACTTCCTCCCAAGGCTGGCGAGGATCCTGGGATCGTCCGGAAACCCGGCCTTAACGCGAATCATCATGCTCGATAGTGGACAGATCTCGATTCCGACAAACGGAATGCCAAGAAGCCTGCATTCGACAGCGGTAGTGCCGCTACCGGAAAAAGGATCGCACACTGGAGAAGTGGCGTCGGCTCCAAAGTGATTCAGAAGTGCGCGAACCACGTGGGGGGGGAATCGGCCGACATACCGATGCCATCCGTGGGAACCATAATTTGAGTTCCACGCGACAGCCTCTTCCTTTGGCCTGTCAAGCGCGTGTTGCGCTGTCGGGCCGAAACCAACCACCTCCTCGACGAGGGACAGCCGGTTCGAAAGAGTATCAGGTGGCAAGGGCGAGCTTGCCTGGAGGTCATAGAGCTTCTTGTGAAATGCAGATTGGTCCCGTGGGCCGTTGCGTACGAATGGTTCGGGTATCGCTTGAAGCATCCCCGCTGTCATGGAGAGCCGTATCTGACCCTTGGATCCCGAAGCGGAAGGCCCGGCACCTCCGTGATGTGTCTCGTGCTCAATACCGCTTCGGCTTTCTTTGCGATCCAAACCGATCTCCCGGAGCTTGAGGGCCGCCAGAGGGGAAGGATGGGCTGTACCCGTCTCCCAGCGAAACAGCGTCATGGGAGCCACGCCAAGTCGCTGAGCGAACTCAGCCCTTGACAATCCATTCGCGTCTCGGAATCTGCGGATTCGCTCGTGGAAAGGCTGCTGGTCTTCGGGCAAAGAGCTAAAACCTAGGTCTGACTGCATGTAACCCCTCCCATTCGCTCGCCTAACATATGATATAGCGGCAATGCCTTCGTCAAGCCCCCCAGATAACGGCCCCGCCGGCTGACCTAAATGTCTATACGTGTCTGTTGCGCTCTCTGCTTGACGGGCAGGGTGCGGTCAACCCCCTGCTGCTGCGCATGCGCATTTCGGCCTGAAGGGGGGGTGGAGCGTTTCCGCCCCCTTTGGGGCCTGGGACTCGCGGCGTCCTGCCGCGCGTCCCAGGCCCTTTTCCCAACTGAGCGCTGCAACACGGACGTTGCAGCGCGTCGGCACACTGTCGGCCCAAAGGACCTCGGGAAGAAGATCACCGGCGAAGAGCTCGGGGTGAACGCTGTCACGCACGGGCAAGGATCCCCCTCACCGTCTTGGCCTGCCAGATCCCATTCTGCTTGGTCGGAATGAGTTGCAAGTTGAGGTTGCCGGCGATTTCCCGCAAAGACAGCCCGCCAGCGCGGTACTGCCGCATCATGCTGATCGCGGCCTGCTCGGCCTCGTTCTTCACGAGCTGGTGGTCCAGGTAGTCGAAGCCGAAGGGTAAGGGACCAATCCTCTTGGACCCGTCCTCGTTCCTCGGGAGGCCGAAACGGTCCAGGGCTTTCAGCACCCCCGACCGGCTGGCGCCGGCCATGCGAGTGATCTCACGGGCGGATAGGTGCTCATTGACGTAGAGCCGTTCGAGAGCGCCTCTGCTTCGAAGGCCGAGCACGGAGGGCAGCGGGATCGTGCCCTCGATCAGCGCAGGGACGGCCCCGCCCGCGTTTGCTTCCGGTTGAGCCGGGGGAGACGAAACCGGCTCGAACGCCCATGCTAAACCGCGAGCAGCGCAGGGATCTCCTCGATCTGGTGCTCGTAGCAGTAAGTTCGAAGCTTGTCCAATAGGGGGAGCAGAGCTGGACAGACAGTTGGGTCACCGGCTGCCTGTTTGTTTCCCTGAAGGATGTCGAGCGCGGCCGAGCTCTGCACCACCTTACGCTTCACCGCGCGAGGGCGATGCCTCTTGTCGTCAGTCGATCGTGGAGCTAACGTGCCTTGAAGGTCGCCCAATTCCTGACTTGCTTCCGGCGTAGCCGCCACAAGGTTGCTTGAATTGTCTTCCGCGTGAACGATGATGCTATGTCCCGCCGGGACCATCGAGTATCGAAGATTCGCTCCCAGCTCTCGCGGACATCCTGGTGGAAGACTCGATGGCGGTTCGCCACTTCCGAAGGAGTGTTGGCTGCAAACGACGCCATGATCGAATCGAATTGCGCTTCATCCTTTGTGGAAGATGGCAAATACAAGTAGTTGAGTACGTAGTGCCAAAGCTCAAAGTCCGACAGGAGCACTTCATTCGTTTCCGCGAGGAACTCTATCAGTACACCGGTTTCACCACTCGGGAGATGTCCTGAGAAGCGCAGATCGGGTCGCTTCTTGCTTGCACCTTGCCATTGGTACCACGCCCACAGAGGGAAGGAAATCGAGGAGGGTGGCGGTCCCAGCCTCAAACGCATTTGGTCCCTCATCCACCTGTAAGCAGGGCGGAAATGCTTGTCGACGAAGAATTCCCTTGCCTGGATTTGGCCTTTCGACTGCAGAGCCTTCCACACCGTAAGAGGCTGGATCGTCCAAAGGATCATCTTGTTGTTGCTCTGTCCCTCCCTCCGGTCGACATCGTGGATCATGGACAGGCCCTTTGCCTTCATCAGATTGCCTTGGTCGTCAGAATACCCTGTGACTGTCGGCGGAAAGCAGGCACCCGAGCCTGCCGATCGCGCCGAGCTATTATTGCCTTCTTACACGAACTGCTGTGTCCGTCACGACCGTGAAAGCGCCAACGAAGTCCGCTGCGCGATCAGCGAACACTTGGGCAGCAATTGCGATCCTTCGCTGGCGCGTCAATCCGGACAGGCGCAAGAGCACGACCCCTTGGTTCGGCTGCCTACGGCGGAACACCAGTTCGCCAAAGTCTTTGTCCTCAGTGATCAGAACGACGGACTGACGGTTTGCTCGTGCGAGCACGTCAAGATCGGCTATGCCAGGGGCCAGTTCGGCAACGTATTCAACTTCATTTCCCGCGACGCGGAGAGCGTCTACGATCTGTCGTTCAACGCTCTCATCCGCGAGGTATCGCACTCAAGCACCTACAGGATAGACCACATCAAGGCGGAGGACATCAGCGGCGTACTTGATCGCCGCCAGCACACCTTCCCGAGTCAGCGTTGGATAAGAATCGAGTATCTCTTCGACGGACTCGCCCCCTGAGAGTTTTTCCAGGATCAGTTCGACTGTAATGCGGGTCCCCTCGACCACGGGTTTGCCGAGCATCACATCTGGATTCGATACGATTCGCGCAACAGCCACGGTAGCCTCCATAGGATGTAGGATGACACCGCTCGTTCCGGCTTCTTCTGAAAGGTCCGAAAGAAGCTTTCGGTCGTTTGCGGGTTGCTTCACCGTCGAGTCAATGTTATCCGACCATGATCTTGCCCGTCAACGGTGCGTCAGAAGCGCTGCGTCAGCGCCATAGAAGTCGACAGCCACGCGCGCAAAGTTTCCGACTGGCGATCGGAGCCCGGGAAGCTCCGCCGTGGTCAGATTCGATCGCGCCTCGCGCGGGAATCTGACGGCTTCCTCGATCAAAGGCGGCGGCCCTGTTAAACACCTGGCCGCCCGTTCGACTCGGGCCGGGGGAGACGGACCCGGCTCGAACTGGCCTGTCAGAAGTGACCGAGAATTTTGTTTCTACTAATACTCCGGAAGCCCCCTGCAAAAGGACTGCGAATGCGGCAGGACAAGAAAAGGGTCGTGCCGAAACGACCGACTCTTTCTCGTGTAAGTTTCTTTCAGACCTTGGCGGCGTGCGCCCTCTTGAACATGATCTTATAACCAAGAGCAAGCGTGAGCGCTTTCAAGGTCGTATACTCAATGTTCTTTCGCTTGCCCGACTTGATCCCTTGCACGACAGTAGCCGACACTGAGGCCCGCTTCGCCAAGGCTCGAACCGATATTTCCTGCTCTGCCATCTGCTTCGCCAGGAACTCAGATACCTCGAGCGCCGCAGACTCTTTCTCGAAAGCCGCACGAAATACGGGATTCTTCATCTCCCGTTCGAATGTGCTCTCGTCTTTGTTTTTTCTCATTCCCTTCCTCCTTTCGGGCAATCCGTTGCATGCACTCTATCCGCAGGTTTTCAGCCCATCTGATCTCCTGCAGGGGTATCTTGTCTCCCTGCTTTTGGTAGGCGCTTGCAATGAAGATTCGCTTTCCCTTCACAAAGAAACAGAAGAAACGGTGCGGCTGCGGCTTGAACGCGTACAGCTTCGCAGTTTCCTTGTGGCATAGCCCCTCCTTAGGTAGGCCAACAACGCTACATAGAGGAAGGTCCCTCGCTACTGATGGCTTGGTGGGCGAGCTCACTTGACGGTATCGGCGACATGCGGCGACGGATTCCACCTCAACGGTAGGCTGGTTGCGAGCGCTTTCTATGAGCGGCGCCATTCACGGGAGGGAAGTCAATGGTTCTCCCCAAAAAACTCAGGATATGGTCGAGCTTCGCGAGGCCGATGTTCTCGGCCTCCCCAGCGCGTATGCTCTGAATAGTGGTGGCGGATACTTTGGCACGTTCGGCGAGTTGCCTCACGGACAACTTGTGATTCTTCATCTCCTCGATCAAAAGCGTCGAGAGGTAGATCTCGCGCTTCTTCTCGTCGATGCGTCGGCGGACCGCAGGGTCCTTCGCGCGATCCAGCGGGCTAACGTAGCCCTTTGGCTTGTTCATCATAATAACACCCCTTAGTATTTCTATTCGTGTAGTCTCGACGATATGCCTTCGCCTTCTTCTTTTCGTTTAGCGGAAGGTCGTCGCGCTTCTTCAGAAACCCGTGAGTGATGATCACGGTCTTTCCCTTCACAAAGAACGCCATGAACCGATGCGGCTTTGGCTTGAATGCAAATAGCTTGTCGCCCTCGCTTCTGATCTTCTCCTTGTTCTTTAGCTGGCCGTTGCACTCCGCGAGGAACTCGAACAGGGCGGTCAGCTCATCCTTTTCGTCGTCGTCCAGCTCCTCCTGGTAGTACTTCGCCCCTGGGCTGTTCCCTTCTTCATTGACGTACCACTCAAACCGCCAGCCTTGGTGCTCATACGCTAGGCACTCACCACGTTTTACCATCAAGGACAAATGTACCAATATATAGGCACACTGTCAAGTCCCTCGGCCAATTCTTCCGCGAGGTGCAGAACAACATGGCTGAGGCCGTGACCACCTGGACCCTTGGTAGGGAGGTAATCTCGAGGACTCTCGAAGCTCTCAGAGGAGGAGGCCGCGATCCTTCCGGCTGCGCGTCCGGGAGAGATGAAGACCAATCCGCTTCTAGACGCCCTTGTTGACCCTAT
>PMZS01000284.1 GCA_003170115.1 Spirochaetaceae bacterium | reverse complement strand
CGCTTGTCGTCGGTGAATCACTGGCGAGCTGCAGGATGGCAGCGGCGATGGTGGATGTGGAGTACGAGCCGCTGACGCCGATCCTCGGTTTTGCGGAGGCGGTCGCAGCGGGCAGCTACCTCACCGAGCCGCACACGCTCACGCGCGGTGATGCCGAGCGGGCTCTCGCATCGGCGCCACGCCGGCTGGAAGGCGAGTTCTTCTCCGGCGGGCAGGAGCACTTCTCCCTGGAGACTCACGCGGCATGGGCGGAACCTGGAGAAGCCGGGACACTTCTCGTCAGCTCGTCCACCCAGCACCCTTCAGAGATCCAGACCGTAGTGTCCGAAGTGTGTGCCATGCCCCGCAACAGGATCGTCGTGCGGGCGCCGCGCATGGGCGGGGCATTTGGCGGCAAGGAGGTGCAGGGCAACACCTTCGGCGCCCTGGTGGCTCTCGCCGCGGTGCGCACGGGACGCGCGGTGCGGCTCCAGCTCGATCGCGACCTGGACATGATAATCACGGGCAAGCGTCATCCCTTCCGCTCGACATTCTCGGTGGGATTCGACGACGAGGGGAGGCTGCTGGCCGCGGTCGTGAGCCTGGTCTCAGACGGGGGATGGTCATTGGACCTGTCGCAGCCCATCATGGATCGCGCCCTCTTCCATCTGGACAATGTCTACTACATCCCGCACGTGCATTTCACCGGCCGGGTGGCCAGGACCAACACCACCTCGCAGACCGCGTTCCGGGGTTTCGGCGGACCCCAGGCCATGCTGGTCATCGAGGAAATCGTTGACCGTGTGGCCCGCACATTGGGCATGCCGCCCGAGCGCGTGCGCGCCGCAAATCTCTACCGTGGCAGCGGAGAAACCAACACGACGCATTACGGCCAGGAGATCGGGGATGATCGCCTCCAGGGCGTGTGGAAGCAGGTGCGGAAGCAGGCGGAATACGATGCGCGCCGGCGGACAATCGACGAGTGGAACGCCAGTCACGATCGGGTGAAGCGGGGCATTGCCGTCACGGCGGAGAAGTTCGGGATCTCCTTTACCCGGGCCGCTTTCAACCAGGGGGGCGCGTTCGTCGTGATCTACCAGGACGGCACCGTCCAGGTCAACCACGGCGGCACGGAGATGGGCCAGGGCCTGCACACGAAAGTGCTCGGGGTGGCCATGAGGGAGCTGGGGCTTCCGGCAGCCGACATCCGGATGATGCCGACGAGCACCGACAAGGTGCCCAATACGTCGGCCACCGCCGCATCGTCGGGCGCGGACCTCAACGGCGCGGCGGTGAGGAACGCATGTATCACACTGCGCGAGCGGCTCGCGCCGCTGGCTGCCGAGCTTCTCGCGCAGAAGGCCGGTGCGTCCGTCTCTGCCGGCGAGGTCCTGTTCGTCGACGGCAGGGCGCGGCGGAAATCACGTGAAGAGCCATGGGTGCCCTTTGCCGCGGTGTGCGAGCACGCGTACTTGCAGAGGGTGAGTCTTTCGGCCACGGGGTACTATTCCACGCCGGGAATCTCCTGGGACTGGGAGAAATCCGAGGGTCGTCCCTTCCACTACTTCGCCTGCGGGGCCGCGGTGTGCGAGGTGGAAGTGGACGGCTATACCGGCATGCACCGCGTGCTGCGGGTGGACATCGTGCACGACGTGGGAAGCTCCCTGAACCCGGGGGTGGACCGGGGACAGATCGAGGGTGGGTTCGTGCAGGGCATGGGGTGGCTTACACGGGAGGAGCTTCTCTGGGACAAGGAGGGGAGGCTGCTGATTCACGGGGCCAGCACCTACCAGATCCCCGCCGTGAGCGATGCGCCTCTGGAGTTCCACGTGACGCTCCTTCCCGGGGCCTCGCAGGAAGGCACGGTCCATGGGAGCAAGGCGGTCGGCGAGCCTCCACTGATGCTCTCCCTCTCCGTCCGCGAGGCCATCAGGGATGCCATTGCGGCGGTGGGACCGGCCGGCGGGCAGGTTCCGCTTGCCTCTCCCGCCACCGGCGAAGCCATATTCATGGCGGTCCAGCGGCGTCGTTCCCCGGTCTAGAAAGTTGTGTGTACCTACGTTCATACGGATGTTCTTTCTGAAAATACGGGCAAATATCACAGCTAGGAAAAGTTTGAAATTAAAATGTTCAGGGAGGGGCTTTCGCCACGAGGCCTAGCGGCAAAAATCTCCGATCGTTCCAAGGACGATTTCCCGGCAGGCCGCCACGGAACTGAGGTCGACCCACTCCTCCACACCGTGGAGCCCCGCCCCTGACGGGCCGAGCACAACGGTGGGTATCCCCGCACCGTCCAGCAACGCCGAGTCCAGCCATCCGCTCATTCCTGCAAATACCGCGGCGTTTCCCGTTGCGCGCGTGACCTGCTCTGCAAGCGCGAGCACGATCGGGGAGTCCCTCCGCGCTTCCATTGGATTTCTCGCAAAAGTCCGACGCAACACTGCCTTGAATCCGGGATAGCTTTTCGCAATCTTCTCGAGCGCTTCGCGAATTTCGGCCTCCGCGGATTCCGGAGTCTCGCCGGGGATCGTGCGGCGCTCCACCTCCAGGCGGCAGGAGGCCGGATAGCTGGAAAGCTCCTGGCCGCCGGAAATGAGGGACGCGTGAAGCGATCCCGTGCCGAGCGTCGGATGCGGCGCCGAGCATCGAAGCCGCCCCTCCAGATCTTCCAGCGCCCCGAGAACTTTCCCCATTTTCAGGATTGCGTCCACCCCGAGATCCGGGAGCGATCCGTGCGCGGCCACGCCCTGCGTTTCGACCTGGAACCACACGAATCCCTTGTGCTCGGTGACGATCTGCAGGCCCGACGGCTCCCCGACAATCGCCGCATCCGGCCTCCACTCCCGCACAACGGCCTCGGTGCCGGCGCTCGCGTACTCCTCGTCCACTACCGCCGTGAAAATCACGTCTCCCCGGAGCCGAAGCGCCCGCGCCCCGGCCGCCGCATGCATGAAGGCCGCCAGCGCACCCTTGGTATCCATTGAGCCTCGCCCAAAGAGCCTGCCGTCCCGCACGACGGGCTCGAAGGGTGATCTCATTCCGACGACGCCGACGGTGTCCATGTGGGCGTTCAGCAGAACGGACCTGCCTCCGCCGCTGCCCCGCATGACCCCGACCACGTTGGTGCGCCCCGGGTCGCCGGTTTCCTGCCTCCGCACTTCGAAGCCGCGGCCGTTCAGCCACTCCGCGACAAAGTCACCGATCTCGGCCTCTCCCCGTGCGCCGGGGACGAGGCTCGGATTGACGGAATCGATTGAGACAAGGCGTGAAAGAAGGGATTCCAGCTCGTTCATGTCAGGCGCAGGGCCCAACGCAGGCCCTGGTCAAGGAGGCGAGTGCAGCCGGGATCGTTCAGGACCTCCGCGGTGTGGCCAGGCGTGAAGCAGAACACCCGTCCCCGGCCCACCTCGTGCGCCCATGCGGCGCATGAGGTGCCGTAATCGGCATGTGCGAGCTCCACCAGCCGGGTTGTCCGGGAGGAATCCACGCGCACGAAGTACATCTCGTCCTTCAGCTCGAACACCTTGAACCCGGCAAGGATGGGATGGTCCACCGGCAGCGCGCGGACCTGGTACCGGGGATGGTCCTTGGGGTGGAACTGGAACCCGCCTCGAACGGTCCGGAAATAGGCGCCTTCCGCATCGTACGAGGCAAGCCCGTTATGCAGCGCGAGGACCGCGCCGCCATCCGCGGCGAACCCCGCAATCACCGATTCGTGTTTTCCCGTTGCCCAGACCGCATTGGATTCGGCCGGAGCGATCCGGTTCTCCTTGGCCATGATCAGGCCCCGGTAGTCTCCAAGGCTGTCCCATGGCAATTCGGCGGGATCGGTGAAGATCCGCAGCTCGAAACCGATCCGCCCCGCCGCCTGCGAAAGACTGTCCCGCATCGCCTCTGGCGCATGATAAAAGTCCCCCACCAGGGCCGCGATTCGTTGTGCCGCCATCCGCCACCTCTCTGCCAGTGCTCAGGGATAGAAATTGAAGATGTTGCTGACGTCAGGTATATGCCTCATCGCCTCGGAGGACTGCCGGGTGAGCTCCTCGTCGATCTCCGGCGGATTGCGCCCTGCCGCGGCGGCCGCGTTTTTTTCAAGCTGGACCTTCGACCGTGCCCCGACCAGGGAGGAGACAATCCCATTTCTCCCAAGGACCCAGCGGATGGCGAGCGTGCTCAGCGGGACGGCAAGGCGACCCGCTGTTTCCCTCATGGCCGCGACGGAATCCCGCACGTGGGGCCACACGTCCTCGCGGTAGTAAAGGGTCTGCCGCCGAGCGTCGCCCTTCTCGAACGTCGACGGGCTTCGCGGCGTGTCGGAGAGAAGCCCCTGCGCAATGGAGCTGTAGGTGATCATTGCCACGCCGTGCTCGCGGCACCACGGCATGATTTCTTTCTCCGGGTAGCGCCAGAGCAGATTGTAGCAGAGCTGGTACGCGTCGATCGTTCCGCCCTGCGAGGCGTTTTCCATGTCCGCCGCGCTGAAATTGCTCACCCCGACGAGTCGGACTTTCCCCTCTGCGCGAAGTTTCTCCAGGGCCTCCATCATGGGACGCAGGTCCAGACCCGTCCGCGGCCAGTGTATATAGAAGAGATCGAGCCAGCTCCTGCGCAGTCGCCGCAGGATTCCTTCGACGATCCCGGGCGTCTCCTCCCTTCCCGTGGCGTGAGCCTTGGAGGAGACGAAAACGTCACCCGAGAATGGCGCGATGGCCTCGCCGATGACCTCTTCCGAGCGCCCGTTGCCATAGTCCCGGGCCGTGTCGAGATGGCGGATTCCGATCTCGAAGGCGTCGCGGATCAGGGCGATGGACCGCGGGGCGTCGGAAGGTCCTCCGCCCATGTCTCCGAAGGCCCAGCAGCCGAGCCCGAGGCCCCCGGGGATTGGCAGCGGAGCGCGCGCCGGATCAGTCATTCTCGAGGAGCTCGATGATGACCTTCAGGTCCCTGGTGGCATCGACGTACGCGTAGCGTCCGCCCGTGTACTCCCCCGCCTGCAGGAGCGGCATGTTCTCCTTCTGCAGATCCGCCACCTTTTCCTTCATCCCCTTGATCGCGAAGGCGATATGGTGCACCCCCTCTCCCTTGCGGTTCAGTTCTTCCCGCCATGTGCTGGGCGCGTCATCGGGCTGGATGAGCTCCAGCTCGAGGCTCTCCCCGACCTTGAAGAAGGCCAGCTTCGAGCGCGCCGGGGTGGGACTGCCTCTGTACGTGGCCTTGGACTTGTCCAGCGTGTCCGTGATCACGATGTTCGGTTTCGCCACGCCGAGGAAATCCGCGTAGACCTGCGCGGTCTTCTCGATGTCGTGCACGAGAATTCCGACCTGCGTCACCACCTTGGAGCCCAGGATACCCTTTTTCATGATTCCTCCATTGCCCTGCGGGCAGAGTAGAATGCCCGGCATGGCGAGTCAACCAAATAATCACTTGCTTGATGAACCGCGCACGAGTTGGGTAGTATTCCCATTCATGCTCTTCACGCCCATCTCGTTCCGCACCGTCACGATACGCAACAGGATCATGGTCTCCCCGATGTGCCAGTACTCCTGCGAGGATGGCCAGGCCACTGACTGGCATCTCGTGCACCTCGGCTCACGTGCCGTGGGGGGCGCAGGCCTCGTCATGGCCGAGGCCACTGCCGTGCAGGCGCGCGGGCGGATCAGCGCCCGTGACCTCGGCATCTGGGACGACGCGCACGTGCCGGGCCTGCGGAGAATCGCCCGATTCGTCGGCGAGCAGGGGGCTATGCCCGGAATCCAGCTCGCGCACGCCGGGCGCAAGGCCTCGGTGATGGTGCCCTGGGAGGGGGATGGCGCGCTCACCGCCGCCCAGGGCGCGTGGCAGGTTGTCGGTCCGAGCCCCACGCGGTTTTCCAGTGCGCACCCTGTCCCGGAAGCTCTCACGGTGCGGGAGATCGCCGGGGTGACAACGTCTTTCGCGGATGCCGCCCGGCGCGCGCTCGCCGCCGGCTTTGCCGTCGTGGAGCTGCATTTCGCGCACGGCTACCTCGTGCATGAGTTCCTTTCACCGCTGTCCAACCAGCGCACCGACGGCTACGGGGGCTCTTTCGAGAACAGGACGCGCCTCGCGCGTGAGATCGCCCGGGCAGTGCGGGCAGTATGGCCTGAATCGCTTCCCCTGTTCGTACGGATCTCGACCACCGACTGGACGAACGACGGCTGGGATGTGGAGCAATCGGTGGAGCTGGCACGCGGGCTGAAGGCGGAGGGCGTCGACCTGATCGATTGCTCCTCCGGTGGCAACGTCCATGGAGCAAAGCTGCCGATCGGCCCAGGGTACCAGACGCCGAACGCGGAGAGGGTCCGCAGGGAGGCCGGGATCCCCACCGGAGCCGTGGGTCTCATCACCTCGGCAGCGCAGGCGGACCACGTGCTTCGCACCGGCCAGGCCGACATGGTCGTCCTGGCGCGCCAGTTCCTGCGTGACCCCTATTGGCCCCTTCATGCCGCGGCGGAGCTTCGCGCGGATGCCCCGTGGCCGAACCAGTACCTCCGCGCGAAGACGTGAGAGGGTCCGCGCATGAAACGAACCGTCATCAGGATGCTTGACGAAGCCGCCGAGAAGTGGGGCGAGGCGCCATACGCCCTGAGGAAGACCGACGCAGGCTACGTCCCGGTGAGCTTCTCGAAGGCCCGGGAGAGTGCCCGGGAGCTCGCGGCGTGGCTTCTCTCCCAGGGGTTTCGCATGGGGGACGCCTTTGCGGTCCTCGGCGAGGGGAGCCCCGAATGGATCGTCGGAGAGCTCGGCCTCACCCTGGCGGGGTGCGTCTCGGTTCCCCTGTCCATCAAGCTCCTCGAAGAAGAAATACCCTTCCGCCTCAATCACTCCGAGGCGAAGGGAATCCTCACCACGAAGAATCAGCTCACAAAGGTGCTCGCCGCATTTGCCCGTGCGCGGAACTGGCAGCTCCGCGTGGTCTATCTCGACGCAGACCCCGGGTGGGCCCGCGCAGTCGCCGCCGAGCACGGCGTTGCCTCGGACCGGGTGATCGGCTTCGACGAGGCGCTGGCCGCCGGGCGCGCAGCACTCTCCGCGTTCGCTGCCGAGCTGCGGCGGATTGCGGACGCCACGGAAGAGGATGACACGGTCACCATCTGCTACACCTCGGGGACCACGGGAAACCCCAAGGGGATCATGCTCACCCACCTGAACTACTGGACCAACATCCACGACGGCGTCAAGGCCATCCCGATCCCGGAGGGCTGGCGGACCCTCATCATCCTGCCCGTGGACCATTCTTTCGCCCACACGGCGGGACTGTACACGGCCCTGGTCTGCGGTTTCTCGATGTACTTCGTGGATTCCCGCGGAGGGGGGGTCGGGACCCTGCGAAATATCCCCAAAAATCTCCTGGATTCCAATTCCCATTTCCTTTTTACCGTTCCCACCTTGTCGGGCAATTTCATGAGAAAGATCATTGCGGGCGTGGAGGAGAAGGGCGGCCTCATCCAGAAACTGTTTCAAACCGGTATCGCCGCGGGAATCGCCCGAAACGGCAATGGCTGCAACAAGCCCCCCCTGCATGTCCGGTTGAAAAGCTTTCTCCCCTGCGCGCTGGCGCGCCTCCTCATTTTCAGGAAGGTCAAGCGGGCGGTCTTCGGCAGAAACATCCGGTTCTGCGTCGGAGGAGGGGCACTGCTGGACGTGAAACAGCAGGAGTTCTTCGCCGCCCTCGGCGTGCCAATCTACCAGGGGTACGGCCTGACCGAAGCGGCCCCCATCATCTCCGCAAACACGCCGACAAGGCACAAGTTCGGCACGTCGGGCCCGGTGTTTCAGTCCATCGAGTGCCGCTTCGTGATGCCCGACGGCAGCCCTGCCGCCACCGGGGAAAAGGGGGAGCTGGTCATCCGCGGCGGCAACGTCATGAAGGGCTATTTCAAAAACCCCGAGGCCACAGCCCTGGCCCTGCGCGACGGCTGGCTTTACACGGGGGACCTCGCGTACGTGGACCAGGACGGTTTCCTTGTCGTCGTGGGGCGGGAGAAGGCGCTGCTCATTGGGGAGGACGGAGAGAAGTACAGCCCCGAGGAGATCGAGGAAGCGGTCACCTTCTCAACGGACGTGGTGGACCAGATCATGGCCTCCTGCGACCACAAGAAGTACACCGCGGCCCTGGTCACCCTCGACACGGGGAAGGTGGAACGACGTGTGAAATCCCTGGGGATCGCGAGCGCCCCGGACCTCCTTGCGTTGCTCCTGGCGGAGCTCAATCGCTACCGTGCGGACCCCAAGGCCAGAAAGGTCCAGCCTGCGTGGGCCCCTTTCGTGTTCCAGATCGTCACGGAGCCGTTCAGCGACAGGGACGGTACCATGAACTCGACGATGAAGATCGTGCGCCACAGGATTGCGGAGGTCCACCGCGGGCTCCTGGAGTATTCGTATACAAGGGAAGGCTCGAAGACGGACAACCCGCGGAACCTCGCGGCCTTGCGCGCCCTGTTCAAGCTGCCGTAGGAAGCGCTACGAGATTCCGAAGGATGCTTCCGCCGCTGCCACCGTCTGGCTGATGAGCGTGGCGATAGTCATCGGGCCCACGCCGCCGGGCACGGGGGTATAGGCGGCGCATCGGCCGATGACCGGGGCAAGCTCGATGTCTCCCACATTGCCCGGGTGAAACCCCGCGTCCACGACGACAGCCCCGTCCCTGATCGAGGCCGCCTTGATGAACTCGGGCTTGCCGACCGCGCCGACAATGACGTCCGCGACCTTTACGATTTCGGGCAGTCCCTGAGTCTTCGAGTGGCAGATCGTCACGGTCGCGTGTGCGTTCAAGAGCATCATGGCCACCGGTTTTCCAAGGATCGGGCTGCGGCCGACGACCACCGCGTGCCTGCCTTCGAGGGGAATCCCGTAGTGTGCGAGAAGGCGCATGATGCCCGCCGGTGTCGCCGAACCGTAGGCGGGCTCGCCCATTGCCATTCTCCCGAACCCGAGCATCGTCACGCCATCAACGTCCTTGGAGAGAGCGATCCGCTCGAAGCAGCTCCTCTCGTCGATCTGTTTCGGCACCGGGTGCTGCAGGAGGATGCCCTGCACCTCGGGGTTCGCGTTCAGCTCGTCGATCCGCGCACAGAGCTCCGCCGTTGAGGTCGCCTGCGGAAGCACGACCTTCAGGGATTCCATTCCCACGCGCCGGCAGGCGCTGCCCTTCATCTTCACGTACGTGGCGGAGGCCGGGTCGTCTCCCACGAGGACGGTGGCGAGTATCGGAGGCCTGCCTCCGGCCCTCTCCCGGATTTTCGCCACGCGCGCCGAGAGCTCGGCCTCGATCGCCTGAGAGAGCGCCTTCCCATCGAGAACGATGCCCGCCATGTGTGCCTCCTGAATCGGGTGAATGTCGATCGTACTTTGACGACACGAGCATACCATTGGCCGCCGCGCGCGTCACTGGACTTCTCTCCTGGCTTGACATCCCCGGAGAAAAGTGGGACATTCTCTTCATTCACGCCAGTTGAACGAGAGACTCATTTGTTGCTCGCGTCGCTGATGCAAGTCTTTGAACGGAGGTTTCAGGATCATGAAGTACGCCAGGGTATTTCTTCCCCTCGTGCTCGCGCTCATCGTCGGCGCGTGCGCAAAGCCGCCCCAGTCCGACATCGATGCCGCGCGGGCAGCCGTGGCCAACGCCGCGAAGAATGCCGATATCATCGCCTACGCACCCGAAACGCTGAAGTCGGCCCAGGACAAGCTCGCGCAGATGGAAACCGAGCTCACCGCGAAGCACTATGACAAGGTGAAAGCGCTCGCCCTCGATGCGAAGGCCACGGCGGGAACCGCGGCGAATGACGCGGCCAGGGGCAAGGAAAAGGCGCAGGCGGATGCGACAGCGCTGATCGCCGCTCTCAAGCAGGCGCTTCCGGATGCCGCGAAAAAGCTTGCGGCCGCGAAAAAGGTACGCGGGATCAAGCTGGATTTCGCGGGGCTCAAGACGCAGCTCTCAGGGGCCCAGGCGGCCGTTGCGGATGCGGACAGGGACCTCAC
>PMZS01000334.1 GCA_003170115.1 Spirochaetaceae bacterium | reverse complement strand
AGTTCAACAACATCAACACCGTCGTGAGAGGGTATCTGGACGTTCTGCGGGCGGAGAAAAGCCTGCCGGCGCGACTCGCGTCCTACGTGGAAGCGGCCAACGTGGGGGTGCAGAGAGCCGTGGATATCACCGATCGGCTGCTCGCCTTGACCGAACCGGGCGGCTCTTCGAAAACCTTCCGGCTCGATGTCCTGGTGCGAGCCCTGCTCCAGCTCCATGAAAAGAGGATCCAGGAAGAAGAAGTCCGGCTGGTGCTCGAGATCGTTGAGACCCCGCCGGTCCAGGGCGATGAGGTGCGCCTGAAATTCGTGCTCTCAAGCCTGATAGGCAATGCACTGGACTCGCTCCTGGATAGGCCCATGCGAATGATGAGCGTGAGAACGGGCATGATAAAGGATGCCGCCTGGCTCGAGGTGGAGGATTCCGGCTGCGGCATTCCGGAAGAGGACATGCCCCGGATTTTCTCCCCGTTCTTCTCTGCCAAGGGAGAATGGGCGCCACCCGGTTCGCCGCAGGCAAAGCTGAAGGGGGTGGGTCTGAGTCTGGCCATCAGCAGCACCACGGTGGTCGAGTACGGCGGCAGGATCGACGTGCAAAGTACGAAAGGGGTGGGGTCGACCTTCAGGGTGATCCTGCCACTGGCGGGCGTCCCACTCTNNATCCAGCACCTCGCGGACCTTCCTGGCCAGCACCATGAGCGAAAAGGGCTTTGCGATGAAGTCCAGCCCCTCCTCCAGCACCCCTCGATGCGCGATGACGTTTGCCGTGTAGCCGGATATGAACAAGCACCGCAGCCCCGACCGCGCCGCGATCAGCCGCTCGGCAAGCTGCCTCCCGTTCATCTGCGGCATCACCACATCGGTGATCAGCAGGTGAATCGGCCCTGCCTGCCCCTCGCTCCGGCGCATGGCCTCCTCGGGTGATCCCGCGGTGAGCACGGTGTACCCCAGCTGCTCCAGCATCTCCCTGGAAAGCTCCAGAATGGCCGCCTCATCGTCCACCACGAGCAACGTCTCCGTTCCGCCGCGAGGTGCCGCCGCCCGGGCCTCCAGCCGCTCGGCCTCGGTCGCCCCCACAGCCCGAGGCAGGTACACTCTGAAGGTGGAGCCATGACCCGGCTCGCTGTCCACAGCGATAAACCCGTCGTTCTGCTTGATGATCCCGAAGACGGTGGCCAGCCCCAGCCCCGTGCCTTTCCCAACTCCCTTGGTCGTGAAAAAAGGCTCGAACAGGTGCGACACCGTTTCCTGATCCATACCGCATCCGTCGTCGCTCACGGAAAGAAGCACATACTCTCCTGGAATACAGCCCGGATGAGAGGCGCAGTACGCTTCGTCGAAGCCGACTTTCTCCGTGTGAAGACTCAGCTTGCCCAACCCGCGGATCGCGTCCCGCGCGTTGGCCGCAAGATTGGCCAGGATCTGGTCGAGCTGCACGGGGTCTATCTTCACTCTCCATAGATCGTGGCCCGGCATCCACGCCAGGTCGATGTCCTCCCCGATGAGCCGCTGGATCATCTTCTGCGCGCCCGCTACCGCATCGTTGAGATCCATCACCTTCGGGCTCACCGTCTGCTTGCGCGCAAAGGCCAGAAGCTGGCCGGTGATCTCCGCGGAGCGCTGCGCCGCACGGCGGACCTGCAGCAGGTACTTGTGCAGCGGCTGCCCGGGGTCCACCTTCGCCAGGGACAGCTCCACGTAGCTGATGATGACCTGCAGCATGTTATTGAAGTCGTGCGCCACCCCGCCCGCAAGCTGCCCCACGGTTTCCATCTTCTGAGCGTGGCGGAGGGCTTCCTCCGCCTGCTTGCGGTCCGTGATGTCCGTCACGAAAGCAATATTCGCCATGCCATCTGGAAGCGCGATCTGTGCAACAGCCAAATGGACAGGAAACTGTGAGCCGTCCACTCGCAAAAAGATCGATTCAAATTCGGCGGGCACCGGGAGTCCGTGTGAACGGCGCAGGGTGCGTTCTTTGCTCTCCTCCCGGCACTGCGGCGCATAATGCTCGATGATCGGTCGGCCGACCGATTCTTCGCTGTCCCGCATTCCGAGTATTTCGCGCAACTTCTGATTTCCATACAGAAGAATCCCATTGCGCGAGACACTCACCGCGACTGGCGCTCGTTCAATGAGAGTTCGGAATCGTGCTTCACTTTCCCGAAGTGCTTCCTCCGCCCGCTTCCGCTCAGTGATATCAACTATTGTCGAGATGAGGTGAAGCGGCATGCCTTCTTTGTCACGACGCAACGCCGAACTGAGATCGACCCAGACGAGAGAACCGTTTTTGTGGACAAATCGTTTGGTGAATCGAACTGAATCCTTTTCGCCTTTCATGAGCTGATCTATGAATTGTTGAGTCAAGTCAATGTCTTCAGGTGCAGTGAGCTCCTCCCATTTCCTGCTCTTCAGCTCCTCCTGGGTGTACCCAAGCAGATCGCAAAATGCCCTGTTGACGACGATTTCCCCTGTCGGGAGGGTGATCGACTTCCCGACGTTCGCGGATTCGAAGACGTGTTTGAATTTATCGTCACTCTCTCGCAGCGCCTCTTCGGTACGCTTGCGCTCGGTGATGTCACTGATGCTGGAGAGAACCCACGGCAGGCCATCGATCCTGATGATCTCGGCGGAGAAAAGTCCCGTCATCAGTTCGCCCGACATTTTGCGAAACTGGTATTCCCTCCCCACGATACGGTTGCCCTGTGAGAGCTCACTGACCATGGCGGCTCGGTCCGATTCCCTTGCCCAAAGCTGCAAATCGAGTGCGGTCTTTCCCGTGGTTTCGGCTCGTGAGTATCCAGTGATTGTGACAAAGCCGTCGTTGACGTCAATCAAATGATCGTCGGACAGCCGTGTGAGCGTGATGGCATATGGCGATGAACGGAATGCCGTGGTGAATTTCTCTTCCTGAATCTGCACCTCCCGAAACAAACGCTGATTGATCATCAGCGCCAGGGCGAATGCCAGCAGGATCAGCAGCATCTGGTAGGTCATCAGAAGGAGAGTGTCAAAGGCGGCGGAGCGGAAGAAATCGTTGCCGACAGGCGGAATCAAGAGAATCAAGACAGTCCGAACGATTCCGACCAGGCAGAAAACGGTAAAGACAAGCCCTGCGGCCAGCGTCATCCGGCGCATTCCACGGTGGACCCGGCGCAGCAAAAGCCATGCGCATTGAAAACATATGAACAGCAGCCCCAGTGACACATTGAGATCGCGCACTGCAAGGCTGGGCTGCACGAACGCAAAATACAGATGAACAGCGACAAAAGCCAACAGCGCGACGTAGTTGTGGACTTGCAGGCTTCTCCTTCCGACAAAGCGCGTCAGGCCCATATACCCAAGAAGCCCCCCCGCCACCACCAACGGGCTGGAGACGCCGATTGATGCCCAGGCCGGAATGCTGCCGCGTAACAGGATCAGCAAAGCCGCCGCCGTCTGGAAAGCCAGGTCAAGCACCCAATAGAATGTGCCCGCGAAGCGCTTCCGGTTCTGGACCCAGAGGAAGGCAAGCACTGCGACGCATACCGCGTCCGTAAGTACCTGGCTGAGCATTACTGTTCGAACGTCAATGAAGCTCATGTGCCACCGTCTGCAAGCGCGGGCTCCGCGGCACCAAGCTTCAAGGAGCGTGCACAGCGCACTCGATAGATTTCCACGGGCCGGTCTTTCGCGCCCTGTGTGCTGATGTCTTCGAAGAGCGCCGCAGCAGCCGCGAACCTTCCCGCGTGGTATTCGTATACCCCACGCTCGAATCCTTCCCTGATCCGCATTTTCATCTCCGCCTGCGCAGGCGGATCCGCGTCAAACACCTCGTAGACAGGAACCGTTGCCGTTTTCCCCTTCAGCCGCACGCTGTCAAGAAAGCGGTAATGGTAGCGATTGGGGTCCTGGAGCCCGGAGAGGACCTGCGCGGAAATGACAAGGGAAACGCCGTAGACTTTTGTCAGCTCCTCAAGACGAGCGGCAAGGTTAACCGCATCCGATATCACCGTGCCTTGCATGAATCGCTCGTGGCCGATGATCCCCAGCATGACGGTTCCCGCATGCAGCCCGATTCCTATCCTGATCGGCTCATATCCGAACCGAGCCCGATGGGCATTGTACACGGGGATGTGACGGAGCATTGCAATGGCGGCATCCAGCGCCGCGCCGGGACCTGTCGGGAAAAGCGCCATGATCGCATCGCCGATATACTTGTCAATGTAGCCGCCGTTTTCCCAGATGCACGGATTCATGCGGCCAAGGTACGAATTCAGGAAACCGAAGTTTTCCCGGGGAGTCATTTTTTCCGACAACGCGGTGAAAGACCGGATGTCGGCAAACAGGATAGCCATGTCCGCCTGCACCTGGTCGCCAAGGGACACTTCCACGATGCTCTTTTTTGAGAGGCAGGCAAGAAACTCACGGGGCACGAAACGGGAGAATGCCTCCAACGCCGCCTCGAGCTGGCCCGTCTTTCCGGCGACCTCGGTGAGCAATTCTTCACGGTGACTCTGGGCCTCGTCATGATATGCCTTCAGGCGGGCAAGAGAGCCGACCTTGGCCACCAGCTCCCCCGCGGAGAGCGGTTTGGTGAGGAAGTCCACGGCGCCCGCTTTCAAAGCCTTGATCCTGTCAGCATCCCCCATGAGTCCCGTCATCATGACGATGGGGATGTTCCGCGTCTTTACGTGGTGGGAAAGCGATGCCGCCGTCGCGTTCCCGTCCATTCCCGGAAGCTGGACGTCAAGGAGGATTATTTCGGGAAGCTCGGCGATGGCGATCCGTACGCACTCCTCCCCGCTGGCTGCGCGGAGGACCCCGTAGCCGGCACTATCAAGCATGAGGGAAATGATCTCGAGAATCTGGGGGTCGTCGTCCACCACGAGAACCCGGGCAGGCTGGAGCTGTGTGCCTGGAGCGCCCATCAGATTACCGGCGGGTTCTCCGCGTTCAGTATCTCCCGCACTTTGGCCAGAAGGGCGGCGGGTGAAAATGGCTTTTGTAAAAAGGCGATCCCGGGTTCCAGCACGCCTTGATGGACGATTGCATTCGCCGTGTATCCCGACATGTAGAGAACGCGCACATCGGGCCGGCGCAACGTGAGCCCTTTCGCCACGTCCCTGCCGCTCATATTGGGAAGGACGACGTCGCAAAGAAGGAGAGAAATCGGCCCCTGGTGCCCTTCACAGATGCGGAACGCCTCCTCACCATCCTGGGCAAGGAGGACGCTGAAGCCCTGATCGGCAAGGGTGACGTTGATGATCTCCCGGATCATCCCCTCGTCTTCCACGACGAGGATGGTCTCGGAACCCCGTGGCAGCTCACTGCTCGCTGGCTCCTTCACAGTCGCCTCCACCGATTCGAAAACACGCGGGAAGTAGATCTTGAACGCCGTTCCCTTTCCCGGCTCGCTGTACACCCAGATGTTGCCGCCGCTCTGCTTCACGATTCCGAAGACCATGGAGAGGCCGAGGCCGGTCCCCTTGCCGCGTTCCTTCGTGGTGAAGAACGGCTCGAAGAGATGCTGCCGGGTTTCCTCGCCCATCCCGGTGCCGGTATCGCTTACCACGAGCTGGACGTGCGGGCCCGGCTTCACGCTTATATGCATTCGTGAGTAGCTCTCATCAAGCTCCACATTCGAGGTTTCGATCAGGAGCCTGCCTCCCTGAGGCATGGCGTCGCTCGCATTGATGACGAGGTTGAGCAATATCTGCTCCACCTGGCTCGCGTCAGCGCGCATGCGTCCGAGCGAAGGATCGAGGTGAAATTCAAAAGAAATGCTTTCGTTGATGAGCCGTTGCAGCATCTTCTGCATGCCGGTCACGATCCCGTTCAGATCCAGCACCTGCACCTGGAAAATCTGCCTGCGGCTGAAGGCAAGGAGCTGCTGCGTGAGAGATGCCGCCCTCTGTCCCGCTTTTCTGATCTCCCCGACCTCCCGGCAGAGTGGATTCTCCTGGCCCAGCCGCGACTGGAGAAAGTCGGTATAGCCGAGGATCGCGGTCAGGATGTTGTTGAAATCATGCGCGACACCGCCGGCAAGCCTTCCAATTGCGTCCATCTTCTGGGATTGGAGAAGCTGCTGCTCGAGCGACCTCTGTTCCGTGATTTCCATCGCATAGATGTTGAGGTATCCGGCCTCGGTGATGGGCGCGAATACCGCGGAGTACGTTGCCGTCCCGCACGAAAGCTCGATGCGTTCGGGGGTTCCGGCGGAGATGCTCTTCAGGGCGAGAGCGCGGTATTCTTCTGGAATTTTCTCTCCCTGGGAGCAGCCCCACGCATCGAGGATGGGTCGGCTCGAGATGTTCGCGTAGGTGAGCACGCCATCGGTGCTTATGCGCATCACGGGGTTTGGATTCTCTCCCGGGAAACGGGAAAGAATCCCGATCTCTTCTTCCGCGCGTTTTCGGGAGGTGATATCGACCAAGATCCCTTCGCAGCCGATGCCCTCCTCACCATGCTCCACGCGTGTTGTATTGAGGGTCACCCAGATTCGACTGCCGTCCTTTCGGGCGCATTCGCATTCAAGCTCTCCCGGTTTTCTCGGCGCAAAGACCTGTTTTCCAAAGACCTGCTCCTCGATGCTCATGACGCTGCTCATAAGCTCTTCGGGAGAATCATAGCCGAGGATCCGCGCCATTGCAGGATTGGCCGTGACGAATCGCTTTTTGTCAGGGCTCGTCTGGAAGATCCCTTCGGGAGATCCCTCGAAGATGCCCCGGTATTTCCGCTCCGCCGCCAGCACCTCCTCGTGCATGCGCGCGCTCTCCAGGGCGGTGCCCGCGATGCTGCTGAAGATGCTTAACGCCTTCAATTCCCCGACGGTAAGGAGCCGGCGGGGGTGGGTGAAGTTCAGGTTGAGTATGCCCACGAGCTTCCCTCCCACGAGCAGCGGGAGTGAAACCGCCAGCGCAATGTCGCCGCGGGGGTTCAAGGGAGCGTACCGCGGGTCTTTGATGGCGCCGTGAAGCATGATCGGTTCCCTGTGCCCCGCAACCCAACCGGCGACGTACTTGTCGACAGGCGTCCTCTGCCCGAGGAGCGGTGTCCTGTCTTTCCCCCTGACGGCGGCGATGTACAACTCGTCCCCCGCGGGTGAAAGGAGCATGATCGAGGCCTCGTCCGCCGCGCACTGCTGGAGTGCGCCATCGGCCACCTTGTCCAGTATCGTGTTCAGCGCCAGGGTGTAGCTGACCGTCTGGCCCAGCTCGTAGATGGCAAGGGTCTGGCGGAGCTGGACGTTCTCCAACCCCAGCTTCCGGACGGTGATTGCGCGGTCAAGCAGTGGCAGCAGGGAACGCACCTTGAAGGGCTTCAACAGGTAATCGTAGACGCCGACTTTCATGGCTTCTATTGCCGTCTGGACGGTCGCATGCCCCGTCATGACGATCCCGATGATGTGGGGGTCGATCTCCCTCGCCTGCCGGAACAGCTCGAGCCCGTCCATCTCCGGCATCTTGAGGTCTGTAAGAAGCACGTCGAAATCCGCCTCCTTCAGCGCGGAGAGAGCTTCCGCTCCTCTTGTGAAACCGCTGATCTCGTATCCCTGGTCACTGAGCGCTTCCTGGAGCGCCCTGATAAGCTCCCCCTCGTCGTCGACGACGATGAGCCTGGCAAGCGGCTGGCGCAACGGTGGGCGCTGCGATGCCGGTGTGATGTCATTATTTATCATGCGCCCGCCCTTCTTCTCCCTCGGCAGGGAGGACGATTCGGACCGTCGTTCCCTGGCCTGGTTCGCTTTCAATCGAAAGTGAGCCGCCGTGGGCTTCCACGATCCGCCGGCAAATAGGAAGTCCCAGGCCCGTGCCTTTGCCCCAGGATTTGGTTGTGAAGAAAGTCTCCATCACCCTCGACAGGTCGTCAGCGGTGATGCCAGTGCCGTTATCGATGATTTCGATGACGACGTTCTTGCCGCCGTGCACTCGAAGTGTCAGAGTCCCTCCAGAAGGCATTGCATCGCACGCATTGGTGAAGAGGTTCAGAAAAGTCTGTTGAAGCTGCTCGGGATCGACTCGCATCAGTGGGATGCCCGGCTGGAAATCCTTTTTCGTCCCGATGCCGCGGGCGCGCAGGTGGTAATCGAGCAGATCAAGGGTCTTCTCCAGCTCCTCGACGGCGTTCACTGCCGCGATCCTCTGCTCCCCTTTTCGGCTGAGCTGAAGGAGGTTCGCCACCAGGTGAGCCATTCGATCCAGCTCTTTCTCAACGACGGAGAGCGCCTCGCATGCGGCCGGATCACCTGAAAGCCTTCGTGAGAGCGACTCGACTCGCAGACCTATTATCTGCAGCGGGTTGTTCAGCTCGTGGGCAACGCTGGCCGTGAGCTCGCCGAGGGTCGCCAGCTTTGCAGAATGCCAGAGCTGCTGGTACGTCTCGGAGATCTCCTGGTTCTTGCGGGCCAGCTCTTCGGTGCGATTCTTCACCCTCGCTTCGAGCTGTCCATTGAGAAGGGCAAGCTCGTCGCGCGTTTTCTGAAGCTCCACATTGCCCCGGTATGCGGCATCGTAGGTCGAAATGAGGAAGTCGAAGATACGCTGTGCCCGGGGGGCAATCCGGTGCTCCTGACCTCCGAAGCTCATCCGGATCCCCGTACGGTCGCGCGTATCGGCGTCAAGCGCCCGCTGGTGGAGAAGCCGCTCGATCGCCGCCAGGACCGGCGCGGCTGACCCTGTTTTTACGGTGAATCCGTCCGCGCCGCACTCCAGGCCTTTGATGACATCCTCCGGATCGGACAAGCTGGTAAGCAGGATGACGGGCGTATCCTTCAGCCGCGGGTCGGCCTTGATCTCTCTGCACATCTCGTAGCCGTCGAGATCCGGCATGACGATGTCGCTGATCACGAGGTCCGGCCGGCTTGCGCGCACGGCCGCCACCCCCGCGGCGCCATTGCGGGCGGTCGTGACCGAGAAACCGTTCGATTCAAGGCTTTCCTGCAGCTTCTGAGCCTGCGTGGCGCTGTCTTCCACCACGAGGACCCTCACGGCCATGGGCGTCGTTTCCGGAGTGTCAGCCATCGATGCCCCCCTTGTTCGCGCCATGCCGAACGACAGCGGCCAGGAGCTCGGCAATCTTGTGCGGCGGGAACACGAATCTCGCGGCACCCAACCGTATCGCTTCAGCCGGCATGCCGAAGACAACGCAACTTTCCTCGTCCTGCGCGATGGTAAGCGCACCCCGGTCAGCCATGAGCTTGAGCTCTTCAGCGCCATCCCGACC
>PMZS01000324.1 GCA_003170115.1 Spirochaetaceae bacterium | reverse complement strand
GCCAATGCCGGTGTCCGCCACCGCGATCTCCCACGCCGGGCCCGCCTCGGTGATGCGCACCGTGAGGCTGCCTTTTTCACGGTTGTACTTGATGCCGTTGGAGATGAGGTTCATGAAAATCCGGTCCAGGTCACCCCGGTCCGCCTTGACCACGCAGGGGCCAGACGGGGCCTCCAGCTGAAAGCAGATTCGGCGCTTGTCCGCCTGGACCTTGAAGAACTCAAGCTGGGAAGCGATCACCAGTTTGAGATCCAGGGGCTCGATGGTCCGCTCGACCTTGCCGACCTCCCGGCTGTTGATGTACAGGAGGTCCCGCACGAGATCCAGCAGGGCCTCACCGCGTATCTTGCACCGCTCCAGCATCTCGCGCACCTTCGCCGGATTGTCGTCGAACATGCCCGTGAGGATCACGTTGAGATAGTTGATGATGGCCGACAAAGGACTCTTCAGCTCGTGGGCCACCATGGAGATGAACCTGTTCTTGTCCTGCTCGGCCTTCCAGGTCTCTGTGACGTCGCTCAGGATGACGATCGCGCCCCCGGCCTCCCCTTCGCGAAGAAGCGGTGAGATGCTTCCCTGCAGGCGCCTCTCGCCGCCGCTGAGCTGGACGACCCGGCACTCGGGATGGTCGGGAGCGGAGTCGATCACCGCCTCGATTGCGGCGGCCGTGTCCATATCGGGAAAGAGATCCGGCAGGCTCATCCCGTCCCGGAAATGGGTTCCCAGGAAATGCTCGGCCCGGGGGTTCATGAAAACGGGCTCGCGGCGGATGTTGAGCACCACCACCCCTTCGTGCATCGAGTTGATCATCTGGTGAGAGAGGTTGCGCTCCCCGGCGAGCTCGGAGAGGTATTTCTCCCGTTCCCGGACCATCCGCCCCTGCTGCGCCGCCCTCTCCACCACGCAGATGAGGTTCTCGGGGCTGCTGGGCCTCACCAGGAAGTCGAAGGCTCCCTGGCGCGTCACCTCGACCGCCGCCTCCACGGAGGCACGGGCCGACGTGATGACGACCACTGTCCGGCCGCCGAAGCGCCTGATGATCTGCTCCGTGAGCGCGGACCCCTCCATGCCGGGCATGGACAGGGGCACGAGGGCCACCTCGCACGGTGACTCGGCAAGCAGGCGCAGGGCGCTCTCGCCGGTGACGGCAGAGCGCACGATGCAGCCCCGCTTCTGCAATATCCGCCGCAGTCCCTCGCGCATCCCCTCCTCGGCATCGATCACGAGGACCCGGATGGGTTCCCGGTCAAGGCCGGCGATTGAGGCGGCGGTCAGGGGGGCGCCCGGAAGAGGGCGTACAGCGGGCCCGGACTCATTCATGACGGCTCTTCGAGGACAAGTACTGTTCGATCTTGCCCAGCAGGTGCTCGAGGGGCACCGGCTTGGTGAGCACCTCGTCCACCTTCATCCACTCCCGGCCCGGCGACACGCTGGCGTCGAAAGTGAAGCCCATCTTCCGCGGGGCGGCCGTCTGCATCACGATGGGGACCTTCTCCAGCCCGGGCAGCTCGCGCACCTTTTTGCAGAACACGAACCCCGAGTCGTAGTGCTCCATCATGAGGTCCGCGATGATCATGTCCGGCGCAGACTCGCGGGCCCGCGCCAGGCCCTCTTCGATGGAGAGGGCGGTCTGCACGGTGTACCCCTGTTTCTCCAGGAACAGCCTCTGCCCTTCCAGGAGATCCGTATCGTCATCAACGATGAGTATTCGCGCCACGGCCTACCTCCTCTGAAACTCTACACGGGAAACCCGGTTTGGTGAAGTTGCACCGTTCTCGACGCACTTATTTCTGCACAACCCTGGGCTCATACTCCGTGTGCAGGAGCTCATGTGCCTTGTGCGAACCCGGCTCTCCAAAGAACTCCTTGTACACCGCCGTGATGGCGGGATTCTTATAGGACATGCGAACAGTGCGGCTCCTGTCCAGCGAGTAGATCGCCGTGATCCTCTTCTGCACCCGTTCGGGATCATAGCCGAAGAGCTGGCCGCCGCCGCCCGCGCACCCGCCCGGGCAGGCCATGATCTCGATGAAGTCCCACGGCGAGTTGCCCTGCTTCACCCGCTCGGCGATCTGCCGCGCGTTGCCCAGGCGGTTTGCCACGGCGATCCTGATGGTCCGCTCCCCTATGGTCACCGCTGCTTCCTTCACTCCGCTCATGCCGCGCACGTCCTCGAAGTCCAGCTTCTCCAGGTCTTTGCCCGTCAGAAGGTGATAGGCGGTCCGAAGGGCGGATTCCATGACGCCGCCCGAGGCTGCGAAGATGTCGCCCGACCCGGTGGGCGCCCCGAAGGGACGGTCGAAATCCTCCTCTTCCAGGCTGCCGAACTCGATGCCGAAAATCCGCATCATGCGGTTGAGCTGCCGCGTGGTGATCACCGCGTCCACGTCCGCGATACCCGCTTCACTGGACAGCTCGGGCCGCTCGGCTTCGTACTTCTTCGCCGTGCAGGGCATCACGGAGACCACGAATATGTCCTTGGGGTCGATGTTCTGCTTCTGCGCCAGGTAGCTCTTGATCGTTGCACCCATCATCTCCTGGGGTGACTTGCAGGTGGAGATGTTCGGGAGGAGCTCGGGGTAATAGATTTCCGCGTACTTGACCCACGCGGGGCAGCAGGAGGTGAAAAGCGGCAGCTTCTCGTTCTTCCTGATCCTGCTCACCAGCTCCGTACCCTCTTCCATGATGGTGAGGTCGGCGGCAAAATCCGTGTCGAATACCTGCCGGAAGCCCATGCGCCGCAGCGCGGCGGCCACCTTGCCGGTGACGTTCGTTCCGGGAGGAAGCCCGAAGAAATCACCCAGGGAGACACGGATGGCGGGGGCCGCCTGCGCGACGAGATACTTCTTGCCCTCCTGGAGGGTCTGGATGACCTTCTCCACCGCCCGTACCTCGTGCAGCGCGCCCGTGGGACAGGCCAGAGTGCACTGTCCGCAGTTCACGCAGGTCGTCTCGCTGAGGTCCATCTCGAAGGGAGGCAGGACCATGGTGTCGAACCCGCGCCGGGTGAAATCGATGGCTGCCACGCCCTGGATCTCCTCGCAGATCCGTACGCAGCGGCCGCACAGGATGCACTTGTCCGGTTCGCGGATGATGGACGGAGAGGAGAAGTCGGTGTAGTGATGCCGCGTCTTGCCCTGAAAGGGCACGCGGTCAATGCCGTACTCGGAGGAGAGGGACTGCAGCTCGCAATAGCCGTTCTTCGGGCAGGTGAGACAGTCGAAGGGGTGGCTGGCCAGAAGAAGCTGCGTGATGGTGCGCCGCGCGTTGATCACGCGCGGGCTGCGGGTCTGGATCTCCATCCCTTCCTCGACGGGGAAGGCGCAGGAGGGGGTGAGGTTCGGCTTGCCCTTGACCTCGACGACGCACATCCGGCATGCGCCGCTGGGGAACAGCTCCTTGATGTGGCAGAGGGTGGGGATCTTCTCCCCTGCCGCCTGCGCCGCCTCGAGGATCGTCGCCCCCGGCGTCGCTTCTATCTTCCTGTTGTTGATCGTGATGTTGATCACGTATTTCCTCCTTCAGGCGGCTCCCGCCATCTTTGCCGCGCTTGCGCGGCAGAGCATACGCCGCCTTTCGCCATCCATGGCTTCAACTGACGCTCACCGCGTCAAACCGGCACACGTCGTGGCAGGTGCCGCAGCGGATGCACTTCTCGTCCACGATGTAGTGCGCCTTCTTCTTCTCCCCCACGATGGCGCTGGTGGGGCATTTCTTCGCGCAGAGCGTGCAGCCCGTGCAGGCGTTGGTGTCTATAGAGAAGGTGAGCAGCCCTTTGCATTGGTGCGCGGGGCACTTCCTGTCGTAGATGTGCGCCTCGTACTCCTTGCGGAAGAACCGCAGGGTGGAGAGCACCGGGTTCGGCGCGCTCTGGCCGAGGCCGCACAGCGAGGTGTCCTTGATCACCTGCGCCAGGCTCTCCATGTTGAGCACCCTGTTGAACCGAAGAAGGTTCTCCTCCTCGTCGGCCATCTTGGTGTAGGGGGACACGATGGAGTCGAGGATTTCGTACAGCCTCTGCGTGCCTTCGCGGCAGGGGATGCACTTGCCGCAGGATTCCGAGGTGATGAAGGCGAGGAAGTAGCGCGCCATATCCACCATGCAGGTGTCCTCGTCCATGACGACCAGGCCGCCGGATCCCATGATGGCGCCCACCGACTTCAGCGATTCATAGTCGATCTTGATGTCCAGGTGCTCGGCCGGGATGCATCCGCCCGAGGGCCCGCCGATCTGCACGGCCTTGAAAGCCTTCCCGCCGGGGATGCCGCCGCCGATATCGAAGACGATCTCTCGCAGCGTAATGCCCATGGGGACCTCGACCAGCCCCGCGTTGGCCACCTTGCCGGTCAAGGCGAAGACCTTGGTGCCCTTGGAATTCTGCGTTCCCATGCTCGAGAAGCTCTGGGCGCCTTCCCGCATGATATGGGAGACATTCGCCATGGTCTCCACGTTGTTGACGATCGTCGGCTTCTGAAAGAGACCTTCAACGGAGGGGAATGGGGGCCGCGGCCGCGGCATGCCGCGCCTGCCCTCCACGGAGGCCATGAGCGCCGTCTCCTCGCCGCAGACGAACGCGCCCGCGCCCATCTTGATGCGCAGCTTGAACTGGAAGCCGGCCGGGCCGACCGGCGCGTCCAGCAGGCCTTCGGACTTCAGCACCTCGATGGCCTTCTTGATCCTTTCGATGGCAAGGGGATACTCGGCGCGGCAGTAGATGATGCCCTCGTCGGCGCCAATGGCGTAGCCGGCCACCATCATGCCCTCCAGGACCGCGTACGTGTCTCCCTCCAGGATCGAACGATCCATGAACGCGCCGGGGTCGCCCTCGTCGGCGTTGCAGATCACGTATTTTTTCGCGTTCTTTGAAGCCAAGGCCAGTTCCCACTTCTTGCCTGCCGGGAAACCGCTGCCGCCGCGGCCGCGAAGGCCCGACCTGGTGATCTCCTGGATCACCTGCTCCGAGCTCATGCCCATGGCGCGTTCGAAGCCTTTGAAGCCGCCGTGTGCCCGGTAGTCCATGAGGGATTCGGGGTCGATTACGCCGCAGTTGCGCAGGACGTATTTCACCTGCTTCCTGAAATAGGGATGCTCCTCGATCATCGGGATGCCCGGCAGCGGCGTTGTCCCGTTCTTGAACTGCCCCAGCAGGCCGTCGAGCTTGTAGTTCTTCCTGACGAGGACTTCGTCGAGGATGAACCCCGCCACGTCCGCGGTGACGTTGCCGTAGGATACGCGGTGTCCGTCATCGGTGACCACGTCCATGATGGGCTCCGCCTTGCAGTAGCCAATGCAGCCCGTGGGCGTGACGACCACCTTCATGTCGCGCGCCGCCGCCCACTTCTCCACCGCGGTCTTCACATGGCCAGCGCCCGTGGCAAGCCCGCAGGTGCCCATGCCGATGAATATCTTGTTCATTCCTCGACCCTCCCCGAGGCGCGCCACGTTTCGATGAGGTACTCCAGCTTCTTCTTGTCCAGCCGGCCGAAGAATTGGCCGTTCACCATCATCGCCGGGGCGATGGAGCAGCACCCCAGGCATGCCACGGTTTCCAGGGAGAACAGGCCATCCTTGGAGGTCTGACCCACCTCGATCCCGAGCAGCTGCCTGCATGAGTCCAGCAGGTTCAGTGAACCCTTGACGTGGCACGCGGTGCCCCGGCAGATGGCGACCTGGATCCTGCCGGGAGCGTTGAGCTTGAACTGGTTGTAGAACGTTGCTACTCCGAAGATCTTTGAGGATGGCAAGTTCAGGTAGCTGGAAATCCTGTTGATGCTTTCCGTCGACAGGAATCCATATTCCGCCTGGACCTCCTGAAGAATGGAGATAAGGTGCTCGCGCGCTTTCGGGTACTTTGCGATGACTTCATCGATGGGTCTTGTCTGTTGTGTCGTTTCCATAAGCCTCTCCGAATAGTGAATTAATTCACAATACAATCATTACCTTATCGTGATGAAAAAGTCAATATATCGATTGAACATTTTTGAGAAAGCTATAAATGCCAAGGAATGTCTTTTTCTATCTGTGCTATACAATTACAAAACACGTTGCATAAAAAGGCTCAGGCAGGGGTGACGTGGAGGAGACTCTTCACCGGCAGTCCCCACCTCCCGGACAGCGCGGGAGCAGCCTCACTGGGGGAACGGAAGAGGAGAGTCGGGATGCCCGCCGCACGCCCTCCCTCTACGTTCACGGGCGAATCGTCCAGGAATACGCACTCTGCGGGCTTCTTTCGGAGGAGGTCCAGGCACAGGCGGTACATCGCCGGTTCAGGCTTCACCAGGGAGTGATCGCAGGAGAAGACCGCCACCGGAAAATCCCCGATCCAGTCGAACGCCGGGTTCTTTCGCATGTAGGCGAGCTTGTCGGTGGGCATGTTGGAGAGGATAGCGGTGGCAAACCCGGCGGCACGCAGCTCCGCGGCCCAGTCAACCACCCGCCTGTTTATCCTGGTCCAACCCAGGGAGTCCTCCTCTTCGATTCGGGCGATGAGGTCTGAGGTGGGCGGCACGGCGGCGGCACGCAGGATCCGGGTCCAGTACTCCTCCGTCGACAGCGTGCCCCTGTCCAGCTCCAGGCGGTCGCGGTGGTACAGGGGGAAAAACTCCTCCAGCGATATCCGGCAGAGCGAGGCCATGTTCGCCGCCCGGACAGGATCCTGCGGCAGCCCCAGGACGCCCCCGAAATCGAGTATGACGGATGACACGGGTGAGCTCAAAGCGCGCAGAGTGTAGTTCATGCCGCGCATGGCGTTCAAGCGCGCGATCGGGGCCGGGGATCGCGTGCGCGGGCGAGCTGCCGGCGCATTGTCCGGTGCTCCCGCGGGGGTTACAATGTGCCCGGGGCCATAAAGGAGTCCGCATGAGAATCGCCCGATTCGTTCCGCTCGCCGTCCTGGTCCTGGCCCTCAGCGGGTGCCCCTTCACCTCGGACACTCCCCTCTCCGATCCGGCTTCCGCCCGCCCGGATTCGAGACTCGTCGGCACCTGGAGGACCCAGGAGAAGGAGACGGGCGAAGGGAACGCGCTGACAATCCTCCCTTTCAATGATCACGAGATGGTGGGCTTCGCGCCGGACGGAGCCTCGGGGAAGGTGGAGGCGTTTCGGCTGCTCGCCACGAGCATCGGCGCGGAGAGTTTCCTGAACTTCCGGGAGCTCAGCGGGAAAGACGAGGGCGGGAGTGCCGAGGCATGGTATTTCGCGCGATACGAGATCGTGGACGACCGCCTTCTGCTGAAATTCGTCGACGATGGGCTCTTCGAAAACCGGCGGTTTGCATCATCCGCCGAGCTCCAGGAGTTTTTCCGCCAGCACCTGTCCGACCCCCTGCTGTACGCCGCGGACACCGACCAGCCGACGGAAACCGTCTGGGAGCGCGTGCCCACCCCGCCGGCGTCCTGAAATCGAAGTCTTAGCGCCTTCTTAGCGCGAAATCGGCCAAGCTTAGCGCATCCCGAATTCACCTCTTCTCGCTCCCATGCCTATGATCAACACATGAGTATTGAATTGATCATCGCGGGAATCCTCGGGGTTTTCCTCCTTTTCTACCTGGTCTACTCGATCGTCCGACCGGACAGGTTCTAGGAGGAAATCATGACAACGGCAAACTGGGTGCAACTTGTCGTTTCCCTGGGCGTCGTCTTTGCGGTCGCTCCGTTTCTGGCAAAGTTCATGACGCGCGTTTTCGAAGGTGAGAGGCACATCCTCTCGTTCCTCGCTCCCGTGGAGCGGGGGATCTATCGGATCACCGGGGTCTCGGCGAAACAGGAGATGAACTGGAAGCAGTACCTGGCGGCGCTTCTCGTCTTCAACGCCTTCGGATTCATCAGTCTCATGGCACTGCTCATGACCCAGGAGTGGCTGCCGTTGAATCCCGCGCACATTCCCAACATGTCCTGGCACCTCGCGCTGAACACGGCCGTCAGCTTCATGACAAACACGAACTGGCAGTCGTACAACGGAGAGGTGAGCGCCAGTTACCTCTCCCAGATGGCGGGACTGGCCGTTCACAACTTCCTGAGCGCGGCAACCGGCATGGCCGCCGCTCTCGCGCTCATTCGGGGGATCAGGAACAAGGCCTCCGAAGGTGAGAACAGCACGGGGTACCGTGCCCCCCTGGGCAACTTCTGGGTGGATATCACAAGGACGACGCTCTACGTCTTCATCCCGCTGTCAATCATCCTCACGATCTTCCTGCTGTCACAGGGGGTGGTGCAGAACTTCTCAAGCTACGTGCATGGGATCACCCTGGAGGGCAAGGACCAGATCCTTCCCATGGGACCCGCGGCCTCGCAGATTGCCATTAAGCAGCTGGGAAGCAATGGCGGCGGATTCTTCGGCGTGAACTCTGCTCACCCGTTCGAGAACCCCACGCCCTTCAGCAACTTCCTCGAATGGATCGCGATCCTCCTCGTGCCGGTGGCAATCCCCTTCGTCTTCGGCCGCATGGTGAAGGACAAGAGTCAGGGCCGGGCCCTCTTCGCCGCCAAGACGGCGGTATTCGCGATCGGGATGGTCGTGGTCCTGGTTGCGGAGCTCGGCTTGAACACCATGACCGGCGGTCACGGATCCATGGAAGGCAAAGAGGTTCGCTTTGGCATCCCGGCCAGCGCGATGTGGGCGGAGGCCACCACGGTGGTGTCCAACGGCTCAGTGAATGCAATGCATGACAGTTTTTCCCCGTTGGGCGGCATGATTCCGCTGATCAACATCATGCTGGGGGAGATCATTTACGGCGGTGTCGGAGCCGGGATGTACGGCATGCTCGTGTTCGTATTCATCACCGTGTTTTTCGCCGGCTTGATGGTAGGCCGTACGCCTGAGTACATCGGCAAAAAAATCGAATCACGGGAAGTCCAGCTTTCGGTTCTCGCGATCATCGGGCAGACTGTGATGATCCTGTTCCTCGCGGCCATCGCGGTCGTCACGAAGGCCGGGCTTGCAGGGCTCAACAACCAGGGCCCTCATGGCCTCTCGGAGATCCTGTATGCATATTCATCGACTATCGGCAACAATGGGAGCGCTTTCGCGGGGTTGACCGTCAACATGGTCTTCTACAATGTCACGCTTGCGTTCGCCATGCTCGTCGGCCGGTTCGTTGTTATCGTGCCGGTGCTCGCCATTGCGGGAAGCCTGGGCGCCAAAACGCCCATCCCCCCCAGCGTGGGCACTTTTGCGACGAACAACACGACTTTTGTCGTCCTGCTCATCATCACGATCATCATTCTCGCGGGGCTGAACTTCTTCCCCGCCCTGACCCTGGGGCCCATCCTGGAGCACTTCCTGATGCTCAAGGGCATGGTGTTCTAGGGTGCGCCCTCTTTAAGGAGACGTGCATGCGCAAAGAAATACGATTGTGGAGCTTCCCCATCCTGAGCCGCGCGGTGGGAATGGCCTTTCTGAAGCTCGATCCGCGGAAAGAGATCAGAAACCCGGTCATGTTCATGGTCTGGGTGGGCTCTATTTTCATCTCAGCAGTCTTCATCGCAGGCGTGCTTCAAGGAGTGTTCGACGGTTTCAACCTGCAGATCGCGATCTGGCTTTGGTTCACGGTCCTCTTCGCGAACTTCTCCGAGTCCATGGCGGAGATCCAGGGCAAGGCCCGTGCGGACGCTCTCAGGGCCATGCGGACCAAGACCATTGCACGACGCCTTCTTCCGAATGGAAAGGAAGAAAGCGTGCCGTCCGCCCAGCTTCGGCTCGGCGATCGCGTGGTCTGCGAAACGGGGGACGTCATCCCCGGCGACGGGGAAGTAGTTGAAGGGATCGCGAGCGTCGATGAGTCGGCGATCACGGGAGAGTCCGCGCCGGTCATCCGTGAATCCGGCGGCGACCGCAGTGCCGTGACGGGCGGCACGAAAGTCATCAGCGATCGGATCGTGGTCCGAATCACCGCGGAGCAGGGAAAGACCTTCGTGGACAGGCTGATCGGGCTCGTCGAAAACGCCACGCGGCAGAAGACCCCCGGCGAAATCGCGCTTCTCATCCTTCTGTCCGCGTTTTCCATCATCTTTCTCGCCGCCGTGGGCACGCTATGGTTCTTCTCCGACTACAGTGTGAAGCAGTCAGGCACGAGCGCCTTCATCACAACAGCGGTTCTTTTCGCCCTGCTCGTCTGCCTCATCCCGACGACAATCGGAGGACTTCTCTCCGCCATCGGAATCAGCAGCGTGAGCAAGCTGATCAAAAAGAACGTGCTCGCACTCAGCGGCCGGGCAGTCGACGCGGCCGGGGACATCGACGTCATGCTGCTGGACAAAACCGGCACGGTGACGCTGGGAAACAGGATGGCATCAGCCTTTTATCCGGCGAAGGGCGTACAGGAAAACGCGCTTGCCGAGGCGGCGCTCCTTGCCTCCCTGGCCGACGAGACCCCGGAAGGCAGGTCGATCGTCAACCTGGCCCGGAGGAACTATCCAATCAAGGCCGGGAGCATGACGGAGATCGGAGGCAGGTTCGTCCCCTTCTCCGCCAAGACCCGCATGAGCGGCATCGACTTCCAGGACTCGAAGAAGAGCATCAGGAAAGGAGCCGCGGAGGCGGTCAAGGACTGGGTCAGGTCCGCGGGGGGGAGCTTCCCCGTGGAGGTGGCCAGCAAGGTGAGCGAGATCTCCGCGGAGGGCGGCACGCCGCTGGCAGTGGCACGGAACAATGAGGTTCTGGGCGTCGTCTACCTCAAGGACGTGGTGAAGGGCGGCATCAAGGATCGCCTGCTTCACCTCCGCAAGATGGGTATCCGCTCGATCATGATCACCGGAGACAACCCGCTCACCGCGGCGACAATCGCCGCGGAAGCTGGCGTGGACGACTACATCGCGGAGGCCACTCCGCAGGCAAAGCTGGAGCGGATCCGCGCCGAACAGAAGAGCGGCCACCTGGTGGCCATGATCGGGGACGGCACCAATGACGCGCCGGCTCTCGCCCAGGCGGACGTTGGGGTGGCAATGAGCTCCGGTACCCAGGTGGCGCGCGAGGCGGGCAACATGGTAGACCTCGATTCCAACCCCACCAAGCTCATCGACATAGTGGAGGTCGGCAAGGAGCAGCTCATGACACGAGGTGCCCTCACCACCTTCAGCATTGCAAACGACGTGGCCAAGTTTTTCGCTATCCTTCCGGCCATGTTCCTGGGCCTCTACGCAGTGGCGGGGGGCATCGGACCTCTCTGGGCGCTGAACGTGATGAAGCTGGCCTCTCCGCAGAGCGCGGTGCTTTCAGCGGTCATTTTCAATGCGCTCATCATCGTCGCCCTGATACCGCTCGCCTTGCGCGGCGTCCGCTACCGGGCCATCGGGGCGATTCGGATCCTGAGAAGAAACCTGCTCGTCTATGGAGTGGGGGGGATCATCGCGCCTTTCGTGGGGATCAAGGCGATTGACCTCCTCGTGCACGCCATCGGTCTCGCGTGAAGGAGATGACAACAATGAAACCTGTAAGAACCGCAATCATCGTGACGATATTCTGGACCGTGATCGTCGGCGGCATGTACCCGCTGCTCATGTTCGGAGTCGGTGCCGTGTTCTTCCCTGCCCAGGCGCAGGGCAGCTTGCTGGTGAGAGACGGCAAGGTGGTCGGTTCCGAGCTGATCGGACAGGACTTCTCCAGCGATGTCTACTTTCACCCCCGACCGTCGGCCATCGGCTATGACCCTTCCTCTTCGGGAGCGAGCAACAAGGGCTGGACAAGCG
This sequence comes from Spirochaetaceae bacterium, assembly GCA_003170115.1. Taxonomy (GTDB): domain Bacteria; phylum Spirochaetota; class Spirochaetia; order SZUA-6; family Fen-1364; genus Fen-1364. The sequence continues at coordinate 2,962 of PMZS01000324.1, read as the reverse complement.
CCGACCTGAAGAAGGCATACACCCAGAACAAGGCGGATTGGCTGAAAGCGAACGGGAACGCGGAACCGCCGCAGGACATGGTCTTTGCTTCCGGCAGCGGGCTGGATCCACACGTGAGCCCCCAGGGCGCCGAGCTCCAGGTGGCCCGGGTCGCGGCAGCGCGTCACCTCTCCCCGGGAGACAGCGAAAAGCTCCTCGCGCTGGTGCGGAGCTTCGAGGAGGCGCCCCAGCTTGGCTTTCTCGGTGAGCCGCGGGTGAATATTCTCACGCTGAATATTGCCCTGGATCGGCAATTTCCCAAGGGCTGACCCCGTGAGGCGAGCAGGGCTCTGCGTGTACCTTCTCCTGCTGACCCCGCTCCTCCCCGCCCAGGGGATCTTCCTCGATCTCCTGCGGTCCGGTACCGCACGGTCCCGGGCGATACACTGGCGGCCCTATTCGCCGCGCTCGAATCCACGATACCCTCATCGAGGAGCCTGCCGATGCCAGTCGACGATGAACAGCGCCCCGATCCCGACGCGCTTTTGAAAGTGATCGAAAAGCGGCGCGAGGGAAAAGGAAAAATCAAAGTCTTTTTCGGCATGGCTGCCGGGGTGGGGAAGACCTACACGATGCTCCAGGAGGCGGAGCGTAAGCGGTTGGAGGGGACGGACGTCGTCATCGGGTACCTGGAGAGCCACCAGCGGAAAGAGACGGATGCCCTGGCATCCAACCTCGAGTTCATTCCCCGGATGACGCTCTCCTACCGGGGAAAGCCGCTCCAGGAGATGGACACGGACGCCGTGGTCGCGCGGAAGCCGCAGCTCGTCCTGGTGGACGAGCTGGCGCACACCAACGCGCCCGGCGCCAGAAACCGGAAGCGCTACCAGGACGTCCTCGAGCTCACGGAACACGGCATCGACGTGTTCACGACGGTGAACGTCCAGCACCTTGAGGGATTTGCGGACACGGTGGAGGAGATCACCGGCATCACCATCACCGAGCGCATCCCCGATTCCGTCTTCGACGTCGTCGACCAGGTCGTGCTCATCGACATCTCGCCCGAGGAGCTGCTGAAACGGCTCTCCGAGGGCAAGGTGTACCTCGGTGAGAGGGCCGAGGCGGCCGCGCAGAACTTCTTCAAAAAAAGCACTCTCGCGGCCCTGCGGGAGATGGCTCTGCGCCACACCGCGCTCCTGGTCAATCACCAGCTCAGCGACATGCTGCAGGAAGGTCCGCGCCCGGGCGGCGCCACCCCGGGCGAACGCCTCCTGGTGGCCATCAGCCCGAGCCCGAACTCGGCTCACCTCATCCGATGGACGCGACAGAGGGCCTTCAATCTCAAGGCGGAATGGACGGCGCTGTACGTGGACACCGGCTCACCGCGGGGAGAGGCGGCCCAGGAATCGCTTCGAAAGAACATGAACCTCGCCCGGCAGCTCGGGGCGTCGATGGTGACTCTCCCGTCCGATAACGTGCCCCTCGCGGTCATCCGGTATGCGCGAGGCAACTCGATCACGGAAATCGTCGTCGGAAAATCCGGCATGGTCGGCCGGGCGCCGTTTCTGCGCCGGAGGACAATCTCCGAACGGATCATGAAGATGAGCGGCGACATCGATGTCGCGGTGGTCATGGAAAAGGGCGCGGAGCTTGCCAGGCAGAGGGTGCGCCTTACCTCCTATCTGCGGGCGGAACGCGCCTCGATCGCAAAAATGATCCTCGTGATTGCCGCGGTGACATGCGTCAACCTTCTCGCCCTCCCCTTCATCGGGTACCGCTCCGCCTCCATCCTCTACCTCATGGCGGTAATCGCGCTTGCCTTCTTTACCGACCGGGCCGGGGTGCTGATTGCCGCGGCGGTGAGCGCCATTCTCTGGGACTATTTTTTCCTTCCCCCCCGGTTCACCTTCCTCATCACGAAGCTGGAAGACGTGTTGATGTTCTTCCTCTACTTTCTGACGGCGGCCGCGCTGGCCTTCCTCATGTCGCGGCTCCGGCTGAACCAGCGAATGCTGAGCGTGCGGGCGCGTCGGATGGGCCTGCTGTTGGACTTTTCCCAATCCCTCTCGCGGCAGACGACGCTCGACGGAATCGTGGCGGCGGGCCTGGAATACGTCTCCCGCTACCTGGAAGTCGAGGTGATTGCGCTCCTTCCAGAGGCGGGAGGAGGGCTGCAGCCTTCACCACACGGCCTCACCGGCGTCCAGGGAGACGAGAAAGAGCAGGGCGTGGCTCGCTGGTGCTTCGACAGCCGGACCCCCTGCGGGAAGTACACCGACACGCTCCACATGGCGCGGTTCCATTACATCCCGCTCCTCACCGCCTCCGCGGCGGTGGGTGTGCTGGGGGTGCGGCTTCTGAAGGACGCGGCGTGGCTTCCAGACCAGGAAGATTCCCTCCAGATGCTCGGCCGCACACTCTCCCTTTCAATCGAAAGGGAGCAGCTTGCGGAGGACAACCGCAGGAACTTGATGGCCCGTGAGTCTGAGCGGCTCGGCCGCGTGCTCCTGAACACCGTGTCCCACGAACTGCGTACGCCTCTCACCACGATCAAGGGATCGATCACGGCGCTCATGGACTCCGTCACCGGCAGTGACCCCGAGGCGCGCGCCACGCTCCTTTCGGAAACCCTCACCGCGGTGGACAAGCTGAACGCCATCGTGGAAAACCTGCTCAGCATGAGCAGGCTGGAGTCGGGCATGCTGCGCCTGAAACGGTCCCCGACAGACGTGATGGATCTCGCGTCGGTGGTTGCCGACTCGGCGCGCCGCCTGTCCAGCGACCATCCCCTCACCATCAGCATCGAGGACGACATTCCCCTGGTCTCCCTGGATTTCATCCTCATGGTTCAAGTCCTGGCGAATCTCCTGGGCAACGTCGCCGCGCACACTCCCGCGGGAACCGCGGTCCAGCTCAGCGTGGAGAAAGCGGGGGATGGGGTCAGCATCACCGTGGCCGACAAGGGCCCCGGCGTCGACCCGGA
>PMZS01000181.1 GCA_003170115.1 Spirochaetaceae bacterium | reverse complement strand
GCGACGGGCATGTTGGAGGTGTTCACCACCAGGACCGTGCGGTCCATCAGGGGCCCGCCCGTGCGCGGGTCGATGAGCTCGGGGAACTCGGTGAGAACGTCGGTCATCTCGTTTCCCCGCTCGCCGCATCCGACGTAGACGATCACGTCCGCCGCGGAGTATTTCGCCAGCGACTGTTCGAGGACTGTTTTCCCGGTCCCGAAGCCTCCGGGCAGGCATGCCGTTCCGCCCGTGGCGATCGGGAAGAGACAGTCAAGCACGCGCTGGCCGGTGACGAAAGGCTCTGCGGAGACCGTCTTTGCCTTCACCGGCCGGGGCACCTTTGCCGGCCAGCGCTGAACCAATGAAAGCTCCGCGCCGTCCTCCAGGCGTCCGACCGCCTGGCTCACCGCAAAGTCCCCGGCCTCTATTTCCGCGACCGTGCCCGAGACTCCCGGTGGGACCATGATCGAGTGGACGAAGGAGGGGGTTTCCCGCACATGGCCGATGATGGCCCCCCCTTTCACCTTCGCGCCCTTCGCGACCGCGGGCTCGAAGCGCCAGCGTTTCTCCTGCGGGAGAGCGGGGACGGAAAGCCCCCTGCTGATGAACGGACCGCTGCGGGATTCCAGCATCTTCAGGGGCCGCTGGACCCCGTCGAAGACGCTTCCAAGCAGACCGGGTCCGAGGGTCACCAGGAGGGACTCGCCGGTGAGGACCGCGGGCTCGCCCACGCAGATACCGGAGGTGTCTTCGTAGGTCTGGATGAACGCCGTGTCCCCGTCCAGCCGGATGATCTCTCCCATGAGCCCGGCTTTTCCCACCTTCACGACCTCCGACATGCGCGCGCCGCTGATCGACTTCGCGATGACCGTCGGGCCCGATACCCTGCTGATGATCCCCCGAGCTTCGTCTTGTGGTTTCTGCACGCCTGCCCTCACAGCTTGATGTTCAACTGGTAGCCCACGGCGCGCCGGATCAGGCGCGCGACATAGTCCTCCGCCGGTGCTTCCGCGGCTTCCTTCCACACCAGGGCACCCGGCACCTCTATCACCAGCGGCACGCTGACCGCGCCGAATGCCGCGCGCTCGGCCTCATCCAGCCCCGCCATGAGCTCTTCCTCGACGATCACCATCCCGTACCTCGTGCCGTCCACCGCGGCCGAAAGCGCCTCACGCAGCTCGCGGGCGTCGGCAACCCTGCCCACGTCGATGCCGGTGAGAGAGAAGCCGGCCCCGAAATCCGGGCGCACCAGCGCGAGGATCCTAGACAATGACCAGCTCCAGCCGCACGGTACTCGCCGGCATCCTGAACAGCGCCGCCCGGGCCAGGAGCCGAAGGTTCACATACTCGCTGTACTTCCGCCAGAGGAAGCCGAGCGGCACGGCCATGCCCAGCATGTCCTGCCGGAAAAAACGGCAGGCGCGCTCGACCGCCACCGCCTCCAGGAAACGCTCCATGACCCCGAGGCTCTGCGTCTGCCCGTAGGTGAGGATGCCTTTCTCCACCCCGGGGGCAAGGTACGTGTCCACGAGCGTCTCGAACGCGTGCTCGAGAGTTTCGCAGGATCGCAGCTCCCGCAGTGATTTCTCTTTCAGCATGCCCCGTTCAAAGAGCTCTTCGCCTCCGGAGACCGTCCCTTCCTTCTGCCGAATCATGGTGAGGATAGTCACGACATTCATCATGTCGATGTGCCGGCGGATGCATTGCCGCACCAGTCCCTCGTGGGGGTCGTTCTCCCGGAGCTGGGCAAGCGCCCACGTGAAGTACGCGCGGTACAGGGCACGCTCCAGCGCGCGCGGGTCCGCGGGGGCGTCGCATTCGCGGATGGCCCGGCGAAGCTCGAAGCCGATGGGCTGCTTCCATGTGGTGAGCGCCTCCGCCAGCCGCTCCACGTCCGTTTCTGCCGCGAGCTCTCCCAGCTGGGTCTCGGTCAGCTCCCCGATTGGAAGCGTCCCCGCGAGGGCCTCGTGGGGCTCCACGCCCGCGAGCCTTCCTCGGAGGAGAGCGACGACGTTCGCCACGTCCCACCGGTTGAGCTGAAGAGCGATCAGCCGACGGGGCTCAGGCGGAGCCGCGGACAAAAGCCGGGCGAACGTCGCGCCGGTATTCCTTCGAAGGGCCGCCTCGATCGCTCTGGAGACCGGATCCGCCGCGTGCCGAGGGAGCTCCTCCTGGAGCTCGGGCCCGTAGGAAGAGCCGAGAAGAGCGTCAAGGAGAATATTCTCGGAAGCCGCCGAAAGCACCTGCTCGTAGAAATCCCGGGAGAGGAGCTCCGTGCTCATCCCGCGCACCCGGGCGTTGAGGTAGTCGTAGTCGCTCATGGTCGTGCGGCCGCTCCTCCGAAGAGACGCTCGGCCACCAGGTGTTCCGCCGCGACCTGCGCGCGGCGCAGCCGCCCTTCCAGGCTGTTCTCCACCCTGCGCCTGCCGTCCGCGGAGGTTGCCGTCACGCGCCCGCCATCGGCGGATACGTCGATCGTGCAAGGCTCGCCGACCGCCGCCCGCGCTTCCTCGGCGAGCGCCGCTGCCGCCGCTGCCGCCCCCGACCCCGTCTTCAGCTGGCTGATTTCCTTCTCCGCCCGCTGGAACGCCTCGGCGAGCAGCTGTCGTCGGGAGGCAAGTCCATCGGCACGTGCCCGCATCCGCGCCTCGCCGAGGAGGCGCTGCTGCTCGGCCGCCAGCTCGCGCTCGAGTGCGACCATGGCCTCGGCCAGAAGACGTGTACACTCGGCATCGGCGGCAGCGCTGATCTCCTTTGCGCGGCTCTCCGCCTCCGCGGTGAGCCGTGCACGTTCCTCGGCCGCGCGTTGCTCTATGGCACCGATCAGGGCCCCGGGGCCCGGCTCCGATCCCATGGGAATCAGAGAGTGAAGAGCATCACGATGGCGACCACGAATCCGAGGATGACCATGGTCTCAGGAATCGCGAGCAGGAGGATGATCGTTCCCGTCATCTCGGGCTTCTCGGCGATGGTGCCCGCGCCGGCCGCGCCAATGCGGCTCTGGGCCATTCCTGTGCCGATGGCGCACAGCCCGACGGCGATCGCCGCCGCGGCGGCGATGAGGCCCACGGCGATGTCCCTTTTCTTCGGCTCCTGCGCCGCGGCCTGCTGAGATGGCGCCTCCTCGGCCCACACGGCACCCGCGGTGGCGAAGAGGGCGAACAGCATGACGACGAAGAGCAGCGCTTTCCTTCTCATGGCAGCACACCTCCGAGTTTTTTGAAGGGAGCGAACGGCCTGCCGCCCCCAAGATAGAACTTCGTGAAGAACTCCACGTAGTGCAGACGCAGGCCCTGGATCGTTGGATCGATGATCCCGAGGGCGAGGTTCAGGGCATTCACGAGCACGACGACGAGGACGGCGAGCACGATGCTCCCCATCATCCCTCCGAGCAGGGCCGCCAGGAGAGACAGCACCACCGATGCCATCCCGATGGCCATGATCCGTGCGTAGGAGAGGATGTTGCCCATGGTGCTGAGGATTTCCAGCGGCAGGAGAAGACCGTGGGCGGGGTGGCGGATCGTCTGCAGGATCATCAGAACGAGAAATACGAGGAGTGCAATGATCCCGAAGGAAGTGAAGATCGGCGGCAGCACCCGGGAGAGGCGTCCGACGAAAAAGAACAGAACGGCGAGCCCCGCGATCCGCGCAAGATTTCCCAGCGCCATGTTCCTGTCCCGGGTTCTCCGCGCGTTGACCACCCCCAGCACGAGGCCGAAGAGGATCTGCACGGTGCCCACGGCGAGCGCGATCAGCAGGTAGCCCAGGAGGGTCGGCGCCGTACGCCCCGCGGCGAGGGAGAACCTCTCCTGCCACAGGGGATGCAGGCCGAAGGTTCGGCCCAGCTCTCCGAAAAGCTCCCCGAAAACGAACCCGAAGACAACCGTGAAAAACCCGCATGACGCGGCGATCAGCGCGAGGCTCCGGAGGAGCGTACGGGCGCGGCCGGTCAGGAACATCACCGCCGCGGCCCCGAGGAGAATCGTCCCATAGCCCGCGTCCGCGAGCATGAGTCCGAAGATCGGGGGGAAGAACGTGGCGAGGAACATCGTTGGATCCATCGAACCGTACCGGGGGAGTGGAAGGAGGGACAGCAGGGGCTCGAACGACCTCACGGGCTGGGCGTTTTCCAGGAGCACGGGCGGCACCCCGAGGGTTTTTCCCGGAACCTCGCGAAGGACGACTGGGCCTTCGGCCCCGAGGGAGCCTCTGGCTCCAAGGGGGCCTTCGGAGAGCCGCGACAGGTTGGCACCCAGCTGCTCCACATGCGCCCTCGGCAGCCATCCCTGGATGATGAAAGCATGCCGGGTTCGGGCGAAATTCGGCAGGGCATCGTAGCGGGCGAGGTTGTCGTGGCACAGGTGTTGAAGACCGATCATCTCCGCCGCGTTCTCGCCGAAAAACCGATCCATCTGGCTCTGCAGCCGCCGGTGCTCGGCCTCGAGTCCCGCTTTTTCCTCCTGGAGCGAGGCGTACGCTTCCTCGAACGGCTTGTCCCTCAGGTGCGGGGGGAAGACCATGTTGCCGATACCGGCGCTCGCCACGAAGGAGCGGACACGCTCGGCGCTGCGCCGGGGAAAGCCGATCAACACGGCCAGGCGACCGCCGTCCAGCGGCTGCTCGAGGAACTTGAAACTGCCCGAGGTGATCCGCTCGATCTCCCGGTTCAGCGCGTCCCGGGCGAGCTTGTTCCTGCGCTCGAAGACCACCCCGACCATCTCGAAGTCGCGGGGCAGCTCGTGCGTCTGCACCAGGGGCGCAAAGCCGGCGAACACCGTCTCGTAGGCGGCCAGTGCGTGGATGTCGGCGGTGATGTTGCGCTCACGGCGGGTGAACGAGCGCACCCGGGCCGCGAGGGTCCGGGAGCGCGCGGCCAGCGCTTCCATTGTAAGCGGGCGGAGACGCTGGTAGATCTGAACCACGGCGGAAGAAGGGCCGGAAACGGCACGCACGTGCGGGGCGGGGATGTCCGCCGCCATCTCGTCGAGGATCTCCGCGGTTTTCGCGCATGCCTCACGCTCCTCCGCCTGGTTGTCCGTGAGGTGAATCTTTTCAAGCAGTCCGGTCCGGCCGAACTCGGCAAGGGGGGTCTCCACGATGTGAAGGGCACCCGCCTCCTGGATGATCTCCACCGCCTCGTGGAAGACTTCAACGGGCCCGATGATCTCCACCGCGGCCATCTCGCTGATCATGGCGCCACCTTTGCCGCGGTAGTCCGCGGCTGAGGTGGATTTGGCCGCGCCCCCGGCCAGACCAGGGAGACGATAAACGCGACCGTTTTTTCCATTGCAGCGCGCGCGGATTGTTCCACGGACCGGGTCCGTTCCGACTCCATGCGAGCCGCATCCTCGGCTTTCTGCACCAGGGCCGCACGACGCGCGGTGCGTTCGGCCTGGAGAATCCCCGGGAGCGCGTTTCGCGCCGCCTCGATCCGTGCGGCGGCCTGCGTCTCCGCATCCCGCACAATGCCGCTCGCACGCGCGCGCGCGTCACCGAGCAGGTCCTCCAGGCGCAGTTCTTCATTCTTGATTTTGGGGATGAGGGATTCGAGTTCCTGTGTCGCCCGCTTTTTTTGTTTTGGCATGCCGATACCGCGAAGAAAACAGATCGAAGGATCGGAGGCCCGGATTCGGACTCAGAATAACGGCAGTATTCGGCCGGCGTCAAGCAAAAAAAGATCCGGGAGCAAAGAATTCGCGCAGGAGCTGAACCGCCTCGGCGACGGCACCCTCGACGAGGGGTGACACAACCTCTCCAAACTCCACGTTGGATGGCTGGATGCCGAGGATTGCCACTGAGCAGCCCACCTCGGCATGCAGATATTCGGCAAGAACGCTGAGCGGCAGCCCATGCGTGCCAAAAGAGACACCCGCAATCTCTGATGGCGTGAAAACCTCCAGCGTGCCGGGCGCTTTCCCCATGTGAGCGCAGTCCACGATGATGAGGTGGGAGGGGTGGAGGCGGCGGATTTCCGCCGTGCAGTTTTCGGGCGCCGGCCCCGCCTCGATGGTCCGGACGCCGGGCAGTGCCTCCGCGGCCAGGGAAGCAGCCACCCGCAGGCCGGCCGCGTCATCCGAGCGCAACTCGGACCCGACGCCGAGCACGACGACCGTCCGTGCGGTGGGAGGAGTCTCAGTCCCCAGTGCTCTCTTCAGGGCAGGAACCAGATGCGGCTTCTGCATGGAAGACCACCTTCAGCTTTCCCCGTTCGAGCTGCGCGAGCTCGAAATCGGTGGAGATGTCGATGACCTTCCGCGGGCAGGTCTCGGCGCACTGCGCGCAGTACACGCAGCGGCCGAGATCGATGGAGGCCTCGAACTTCTTCTCACCGATCTTGGTGATCGTGATGGCCTGCGCGGGGCAGTCGCGGATACACAGGCGGCAGCCGGTGCACTTCTCCGAATGGAACTTCGGCTGACCACGAAAATCCTTGGGCATGACGAACTTCTCGAAGGGGTAGCGGATCGTCGCGGGTTTTCTGAAGAGGGATCCGAGGACCGCCTCGAGCATCGAGCCCAGGCGATGGTGTCTTTCTTTCATCAGACGAGCTCCTTCACAACCAGGTCGATGATGACCTGCAGGAACGCAACAGGTGCCACGTAGCGCCAGCAGAAACTGATCATCTGGTCCATGCGGAGCCGGGCAAAAATCGTTCTCAAGAGCGCAAGGACAGAGAGGATCCCGGCCACCTTTGCCAGGTACACGATGACGCCGAGCCATATCGGGAGGCCCAGACCGAAGGGAAGAAACACCGCCGCAAGGAGTGACGAGGAGACGATTGCCTCCGAATCTATGGCCAGGCGGAAGAAGGCGAGGTAGCGGCCGCTGTACTCCGTGAAGCTCCCCGCCACGATTTCCGTCTCCGCCTCGGGGGCGTCGAAGGGTACCCGCTCCAGCTTGCCCAGCAGCGTGATCAGCCCCACGGCGAATCCAAGCAGGTTCACCATCCATCGCCACGGGTGGGTGCCGTAGTAGGCGGCAATTCCCGCGATGGACCAGGAGCTGGCCAGCAGCGCAGGGGAGAGCAGGGCGATGAGAAGGGGGATCTCATAGGCGAAAAGCTGCGTGATGGACCGCACGGCCCCGAGCGTGGAAAAGATTGACCTCGAGTACCACCCCCCGAGGAAGAACGTGAGTGTCGGTATGAGCAGGAGGTACAGCACGACGACCAGGTCACCCTGGAACGAGAGCACCGGCTTTGTGTTCCACAGGGGGATGTACAGGTAGGCGGCGATCACCGCGGCGAGGGCGAATATCGGCGCCAGTGAGAACATCCGATGGTCAGCCTCTTCAGGGATGACCGACTCCTTGCCCAGGAGCTTGAACACGTCGGCCACCGGCTGGTACCAGGGGGGGCCGACGCGGTTCTGCAGGCGCGCGTACAGTTTCCTGTCCACGTACTGACCCGCCATGCCCAGCACGAGGAGGAAGAGAAGGCCGGGAAAAATCAGGATGGAAACGAGGTTCAGAATGGCACTCATTCGCTCGCGCCTCCCGGGATGCGAAGCCGGGAGAAATCGAGCCCCCGGTCCCTGTGCCACTGGATGCCCATCCGGGAGACCTCCTCCCACGTCATCGTGCGGTTGTCATTCCCCGCCCCGTCCCTCAGGGAGACCATCCGGTCCGTGCAGGAGAAG
>PMZS01000159.1 GCA_003170115.1 Spirochaetaceae bacterium | reverse complement strand
CAGGTCGTTGGTGGGCTCGTCCATGACCAGCACGTTGGAGGGCCGGGTGAACAATCGCGCGAGCAGGAGCCGGTTGCGCTCCCCGCCGGAGAGCATCCCGACCTTCTTCTGCTGGTCAGAGCCGCTGAAGGCATAGCGGGCGATGTACGACCGCGAGTTCACCTCGTGCCTGCCCAGCTTGATGAGGTCCTGGCCGTCAGAGATCAGCTCCCAGACCGATTTGCCGGGATCGAGCTTCTCACGGAGCTGGTCCACGAATGTGAGCCGCACGGTTTCCCCGATTCGAAGCACCCCTGCATCGGGCGAATCCTGGCCGGTGATGATCCGAAAGAGGGTCGTCTTTCCCGCGCCGTTAGGGCCGATGATGCCGACCGTGGCGCCCGCCGGCACCGAGAAGCTCAGGTCGTCGAACAGGATGTTGTCGTCGTAGGCCTTGCGCAGGCCCCTGGCCTCGATGACAAGCTCGCCGAGCCGGGGACCCGCGGGGATGTAGATCTGCAAATCCTGCTCACGCCGTCCGGCATCCTCGGCGAGCATGGATTCATAGGATGCAACGCGCGCCTTGCTCCTGGCCTGCCGGGCCCGCGGAGATTCGCGGATCCACTCCAGCTCCCGCTGCAGGGTCCGCTGCCGGTCGGACTCCTGCTTTTCCTCCCGCCTGAGGCGTTCTTTCTTCTGCTCCAGCCAGCCGGAGTAGTTTCCCTTCCACGGGATGCCTTCTCCGCGGTCCAGCTCCAGGATCCATCCCGCCACATTGTCCAGGAAGTAGCGGTCATGCGTCACCGCGATCACGGTGCCCTCGTACTGCACGAGGTGATGCTCCAGCCACGCGACGGTTTCCGCGTCGAGGTGGTTTGTCGGCTCGTCCAGCAGGAGGATGTCGGGTTTCTTCAACAGGAGCCGGCACAGCGCCACGCGCCTCTTTTCCCCGCCCGAGAGCACGCCGATTTTCAAATCCGGCGAGGGACATCGCAACGCGTCCATGGCCATGTCCAGTCTGCTGTCCAGATCCCATCCGCCCTGGGCGTCGAGCTTCTCCTGGACGGTCCCCTGCCTCTCCAGGAGAGCGTTCATGGCCTCATCGTCCATCGGCTCGCTGAACTTTGCGTTGATCTGCTCGAACTCCCGCAGGAGCGCCACCACCTCCCGCACCCCGTCCTCCACGACTTCCCGGACCGTGGCCTCGGCGGGAAGCTGGGGCTCCTGCTCGAGGTATCCCACGGTGTATCCAGGGTTGAGGATCACCTCTCCCCGGAACTCCTTCTCCACGCCCGCCATGACCCGCAGCAGCGTGCTCTTGCCCGAGCCGTTCAGCCCGATGACCCCGATCTTGGCACCGTAGAAATACGAGAGGGAGATATCCTTGATGACCGTCTTCTGGTCGTAGCTCTTGCTGACGCCGACCATTGAATAGATGATTGTGTGAGGCTCCTGGTCGCGCGCCACTATGACACCGCCTTCGCCATGATGGGCGTCGTGTTCACGCTGCCCCGTCCCGCCAGCCGCGGCGGACGCCGCTCCAGGGCCGCCATGCAGATCTCAATGTCCTCCCGCGCCTCCTGCGGCGTGAGGCATCCCACCGTCACCATGTCACACTCCCGGATCGTCGTGAAGGCGAAGGTCAGGCCGACAAAAGGGCTGACCCGGCCGGCAGCCATCGGCTTGATCGTCATGACGGGCTTGCGCGCGCTCCAGATGATCGAATGAACGTACTCGATCTCCACCTGCATGAGGAACCCGGCGCAGTTGTAGATCTGGATATAGGTTTCCACGTCGTATCCATTGAGGTCGGAGAACACCACCAGCTCGGGCATGTGCGCCGAAAGTCCGGGGATCATCCCGTGGTCCCGGACCATGGAGAGGTAGTCGGGCAGCCGTGGGATCGCTCGCGCGTTTTTCAGCACCAGCTGCTCCACCGAGGAATGGTGGGGGAGGCAGAAGGTGGCGCCGTTTCCGGCGCTCTCCGCGATGGCAGCCTCGGCTTCGTGGCGGGCCGCCGGGGAGTCATCGACATTGATGACCGGCGTATCCACCCTGATGATGCGCTTCCCCGTCCTGTCCTCGGCGCGCTTCAATGCGTCACGCATGGCCGGCCTGCCGCGCATCTCCACCATGATGGTGTCGACACCCGACTGGAGAAATGCTTCCAGGATGTCGGTGATTGCATCCGTCCCGCCGTTGCGGGACTTGATCATTTCATCCGCCGCCGCTGTCGTGTGGCTGTAGCCGAGTATCCAGTTCGTCCCGATGATCATCCGGGAGAGGGATACCCCCGCGACCGTCGTGCGGGAAAACGGGTTGCTCATTCAGGTGCACCTCGAAGAGGGAAGGTAGCATGCAATCTCGGGGAGGGCTATACTCCCCTCCCGGGATGAACGGAATCCGGATTGTCGGCATCGCGGGCGGCTCGGGATCGGGGAAGACAACCATCGTCTCCCGGATCACGGAGATCGTGAAGGATTATGCCCTGGTGCCCCAGGACAACTACTACCGTTCCGCGGAGCACGTCACCAACCAGTCCATCACCGGGTTCAACTTCGACCACCCCGACGCATTCGACAGCGACCTCCTGTTCGAACAGTTGCAGGGGTTGAAGGCCGGTACTCCCATCCGCATGCCTCAGTACGATTTCGTGCATCACCGCCGGAGGAACGAGACCGTTCTCGTGGAGCCCCGGAAGCTCGTGATCCTGGAAGGGATCATGATCTATTTCGACAAGCGGATCCGCGACCTGGTCGACCTGAAATTGTACGTGGATACCCCGGATGATATCCGGTTCATAAGGCGTCTTCGCCGCGACATCACCGACCGCGGGCGCACCGTGGACTCCGTGATCGAGCAGTACACCGAGCGGGTGCGGCCCGGGCACTACGAGTTCGTGGAACCCACCAAGGCGTACGCCGACCTCGTGATTCCCGAGGGCGGGTTCAACGTCCGCGCCATGGAGGCGCTGACGCCGTTTCTCAGGCAGATCGCAGGGTGAGTTTTCGGCCCTCCCTGGCTATGGTTGACGGACAGGACCGATCCGGCTAGACTGCGCACGTTCCGAATACCCCCACCGAATGGAGAAGAGCGTCGTATGGCCAAACTGACAGGCAAGGTCCTGATCGCGCAGGGAGGCGGCCCGACCGCCGTCATCAACCAGTCACTGGTCGGCGCGGTCCTGGAATCCCGGAAGTTTTTCGAGGTGACACGTGTCTACGGGGCGACCAACGGGGTGCGAGGGATCATCAACGAGGATTTCCTGGACCTTTCGCAGGAAACGACCCACAACCTGGAGCAGGTGGCCATGACTCCGTCCAGCGCGCTGCTTTCCACGCGCGACAAGCCGGACGATGCCTACTGCAGGGAGATCTTCAAGGTCTGCCAGGCGCACGACGTGCGCTATTTCTTCTATATCGGGGGCAACGACAGCGCGGACACGGTGCGCATTGTGAACAGCAACGCCGAGGGGGCGGGTTACGACATGCGCTGCATACACATCCCCAAGACCGTGGACAACGACCTTGTCATCAACGACCATACCCCCGGCTTCGGGTCCGCCGCGCGGTACGTGGCGCAGGCATTCATGGGATACAACCTGGACAACCGGGCGCTGCCGGGAGTGTTCATCGGGATCGTCATGGGACGCAACGCGGGCTTCCTCACTGCCTCCGCGACCCTCGGCCGCAAGTACGAGGACGACGGGCCTCATCACGTCTACGTGCCCGAGCGGCCCTTCTCGGAGGAGCAGTTCCTGGGCGACGTGAAGGCGACCATGGAGAAGCACGGGCGCTGCCTTGTGGCTGTGAGCGAGGGAGTCATGGACAAGGACGGCAAGCCGTTCATGATCCGGCTGAGCGGCAGCAGCGAGGCCGATGCCCATGGAAACCTGCAGCTCTCCGGCTCCGGGGCGCTCGGTGACATGCTCTCCGACCTCGTGAAGGAGAAGCTGAAGATCAAGCGCGTCCGCGCGGACACATTGGGATACGCCCAGCGGTCCTACCTCGGCGTCGTCTCGGACGTGGATGCGCACGAGGCGCGCGAGGTCGGGGAGAAAGCCGCGCAGTTCGCCATCTGGCATGACCAGGACGGGTCCATCACGATCCAGCGCACGGGCAACTACTCGGTGGATTACCGCCTGGTGGCGCTGGAGGAGATCGCGGCGAAGACCAAGAGGATGCCGAAGGAATTTCTTTCCCTTGCCGGCAACGACACGACCTGGGATTTCTACAATTACGGCAGGCCGCTTCTCGGCTCCGGGTTTCCCAACGTGCATCGCATCAGGGCGCCAAAAGTGGCCAGGATACTGAAGAACGGGAAGTAGCATTTCGGGTCGTCTTTCGACTACAATCGCGCCGGGGTGAAGCTCCGCGCACGACTCCTCTTTATTTCAATCAGCGCCCTTCTCGTCCCGGTACTGGTCGCCATCGCGGTGGCAGCAGCGGTGGTCGTGGAAAGCAGCGGCAGGTCCCAGGAGGCGCGGTTCCGCGCCGCACTTGACCTGATCAGCAAGGACATCACCGACACGGAGCAGCGCTACCGCACGACCATCGCAAGCCTGGCCCTCTCCGAGACCCTTCAGGGCAAGCTCTACGTCTACAACAAGTACTGGGGCTTTTTCAGCAAGGACACTCTGGACGGGGACATCGCCGTGCTTCGCGACGAGCTGGAGAACCGTCTCCTGAGCGGGGCCATCGACTCCATTGCCGTGTACCGCACCGAGGGAGATCACTACTCTTCGGTGGTGGTGGTCGGCAACTCCACCTACATCCACGCGAGCGTCCCCCGCGAAGCGCCCGCCCAGCTCGCCACCGGCGTGGACTACAACGCCGCCACCCCCGCCGCGCCAGCGGGCGCGCGGAACGTCATCTGGCAGAATGACAGCAACCGCCCGACCGTCCACGCCAGCGCCTACGTGACTTACCCGACGTTGCAGATCGCGTGCCCAACCGGCTCCGACCTCAGCACCGCTGTGAACGCAATGCTGGCCTACGTGCCCACCGGCCAGGGCGGCATCCTGGACGCCCGCGCCTGCAACGCGAATTACACGTGGAACTCCGCGACGACGATCAACACGCCCAACACCGTGATTCTGCTGCCTTGCGGAACGCTGACCGTGACCCAACCCTTCACCGTCACTTACGGGATTCGGAACGTCGCCATCCACGGCTGCAGCTACCAGGGCGGATCCAATGTTTCAGGAACCTCGGGCGGAACCGTTTGGAACTGGCAAGGCAGCGGCAGCGCGTTCATCATCGGCGACCCGGCTGATAACTACGATACCGGCGG
Source organism: Spirochaetaceae bacterium (assembly GCA_003170115.1). Lineage (GTDB taxonomy): Bacteria > Spirochaetota > Spirochaetia > SZUA-6 > Fen-1364 > Fen-1364. The sequence continues at coordinate 493 of PMZS01000159.1, read as the reverse complement.
CTTTGTGATAACAGACATGGCTATCACCACGCCCAGCGCGGGCGCAAGCGCCCACGCCATCGACTTCCACCGCGTTACTGAAATTGACTTCGAGCGCGTTTACCTGATCGGCAACGCGACGACCGGACAAACCGGCCTCACCCTGGATGGCACAGGGAACTACAGCGGCGGCCAGTTCATCGGGGTCCACATTGCCAGCTTTGGAACGGCAGTCACTATGACCGGTACCAGCGCCGGCGCGGCCAACGCCTCAACGTTTGTTCGACTGCACATCGACTGCCCCACCTCCAGCGGATCGCCCATCGCTGGGACCGTCGGCATCAATCTTGCCTACGGCGACGGGAACACCTTCACCGGCGGCGACGTGGAAAGCTGCGATACCATGCTCGCCCTCGGTTCGGGCGCGACTGACAACACCTTCATCGGCGTCAGGAACGAGAACAGCAATGCGCAGATCGCCGCCGCCACCGGCTCAAGCTATAACCTCTGGCTC
>PMZS01000052.1:235-5202 GCA_003170115.1 Spirochaetaceae bacterium | reverse complement strand
CACGTGGACCGCAGAAGCTTCAGCGTGCCGGGACAGCTGGGGTTCATCCCGGATGATGTGCCCTTCGACGCCCTTGAGATTTCCGCCGCGGGTGCGGCCCGGGGAAAGGCGGCAGCCTTTCGCGCGTACGGGCTTCCCCTGGTAAGCTCTTCTGACTGCCATTTTCTGGAGGACATGGGAAGCGGGTTCACGCAGCTGGAGGTCGCATCCCCCTCGTTCGAGGAGATCGTCAAGGCGCTCAGGCAGCTCGAAGGCCGGGGGTGCGCCATCGCGTGAGATCAGCGGCCGCTATGATATACTGGGATTCCAGCCATGGGTGAACGAACTTCTGATCGGACGGCACGGGAGAGACCTCTCGGGGTCTATACCGAGGGCGAGCACTGCAAAAAGTGCTACTCCTGCGTGCGCATCTGCCCCACCAAGGCCATCGTGGTGCACAGCGGCGAGGCGAACATCATCCCCGAGAAGTGCATCTCCTGCGGCTACTGCGTCGGAGGCTGCTCCCAGGGCGCCAAGAAGATCCGTTCCTCCGTCGCTGAGGTCGTCGCGCTCCTGGAAACCGGGCATCCCTGCTCTGTGCTGCTCGCTCCATCGTTTCCGGCTGCGTTTCCCGGCATCGATGCGCCGCGACTCGCGGGGGCCCTGGCGGCGTGCGGCTTCGCCGGCGTCTACGAGGTGGCCTATGGGGCCGACCTGGTCTCGGACGAGTATTCCCGGCTCTACCGCCGGCTCGTCGCATCGGGCGATCAGCGGTTCGTCATCAGCTCGCCGTGTCCCGCCGTCGTTTCTTACGTGGAAAAAATCTGCCCGGAACTCGTCCCGTACCTCGCCCCCATCAAGTCGCCCATGGAAGCGATGGCGACCGTCGTCAGGGCGCGCGCGGTCGGCGCCGACGCGCATGCCGCCCCCCCGGCTGTCGTGTTCGTCGGGCCCTGCGTGGCGAAGAAGGACGAGGCCGTCAGAAGCTCCCTGGTGGATGAGGTTCTCACCTTTCAGGAGCTCCGCGAGCTTTTTGAAGCCCGAGGCATCGATCCCGAACGGCAGGAAGCTCGGCCGTTCGATCCGCCTCGACCCCGCGACGGAGAAATCTACCCGGTCACCGGCGGGCTGCTGAAGTCCGCCGCGATCGACGCAGACCTGCTGGAGAGCCCTGTCGCGGTCGTGGAGGGCAGCACCCGGGTCACCGAGCTTCTCCAGTCGCTGAACGAGAGCGTCCGCGCCGGCAGGTACGTCGAAACCCGGCTCTTCGACCTTTTGTTCTGCGAAGGCTGCATCGCCGGCCCGGCGATCACCGGCGAGCTCGACCTTCAAGGGCGCAAGAAACTCATCGTCGATTACATGAAAGACCGTCCGCCGGCACGCGACATCCGGGAATGGGCGCCGGTCAGCCGGGAGCACCGCGGGCTGGATTTCTCGAAGGCCTTCCACGCCGAACCGAGCCTTGAAGTTCCTGTCCCCGAGGAGGACATCCGCAGGATCCTGGCGGTGACCGGCAAGGTGCGCCCCGAGCACGAGCTGAACTGCCGCGCCTGCGGCTACGGTTCCTGCAGGGAAAAGGCGGTGGCCGTCTACCGCGGAATCGCCGAGGTCGAGATGTGCCTGCCCTACCTCATTACGAAGCTGGAGACCGCGATTTCTGACCTGAAGGAGAACCAGAGCCGCCTGATCCATGCCGAGAAGCTCGCGTCCATGGGGCAGATGGCCGCAGGTATCGCCCACGAGCTGAACAATCCCCTCGGCGTGATCCTGATGTATGCGAACATCCTGAAGGAGGATCTGGCGGGCCGATCGGACAGCGAACGCCAGCTGGATGACGTCGAGCGCATTGTCCGCGAATCCGAGCGCTCCCGCTCCATCGTGAGGGGCATCCTGAACTTCGCCCGCGAGGAGAAGGTGGACCGGGAGCCCACCGACATCAACGCCCTGCTGTCCGAGTCCATCGAAGCTGCCCGCGCGTTCGACACCGCGGGACAGATCCGCGTGGAGCTGGACCTGGATGACGCGCTCGGGCTGTGCAGGGTGGACCGCCGCCAGATGCGGCAGGTCTTCGACAACATCATCAAGAACGCGATCGAGGCGATGCCGGGCGGCGGATCGCTGGCGGTGGAATCCCGCAGGGACGTCGGGCAATTCACCGTCGCGATTTCCGATACCGGCCCGGGCATTCCCGAGGAGAACCTTTCCAAGCTGTTCTCGCCATTTTTCACGACCAAGCCCGTCGGCAAGGGCACGGGACTGGGTCTGGTCGTGTGCTACGGGATCGTCAAGATGCACGGGGGATCGATCAAGGCGGAAAACCGTCCCGGCGGAGGGGCGCGGTTCGAAATCACAGTCCAGGAGCCGCAGGAGGCCGTGTAGTGGACGAGCCCACGAGCGTGCTTGTCGTCGATGACGAGGAAGGGATGCGCGAGGGCATGCGGCGCGTGCTGGAACGGAGCGGATTCGTGGTGGACACGGCGGCGGACGGCGCCGATGCCCTGGCGCGCTTTGCGAAGCGGGAATTCGACCTCGCGCTGGTGGACCTGAAGATGCCTGGCATCGATGGGTTCAAGGTGACCCAGGCGGTCAACGAGAGCGGCCGGGACACGGTGGTTGTCATCGTATCGGCGCTGGCCACCGTCGAGGCGGCGGTCGAGGTCACACGGCACGGCGCCTTCGACTTCCTGGTCAAGCCTTTCGCGCCGACCGACCTGCTGCAGGTCGTCGACCGGGCAGTGCGGCAGCGCCGGCTCATCGGCGATCGGCGGACCTACCTGTCCGAGCTCAACAGCGAGCGCACCCTCTCCCGCCAGCTCATCAACTCGATGCGCGACGGCGTGATCGTGCTCAACATCAACGCCAAGCCCGTCCTGATGAACCCGCGCGCGGAGTTTCTGCTGGACGTACGATACCGGGCAGACATGGCCGCCGAGGAGCTGGGTCTGGACTCGTCGGTCATCGCGATGGTCCGGGATATGCTGTCCCCGGGCGCGGACAGCCCGGATCACGGGCAAATCCGCCTTCCGCGCGGGGACGCGATGCTCCAGATCAGCTTCGCATCGTGGCATCGTGGAGGAGACCTGGGCGGCCTGATCCTGCTGATCACCGACATCACTGACGAATGGAAGACCGAGCGCGACAAGAACCGGTTCATTGGCATGGTCGCGCACGAGCTCACCAGCCCCCTGTCCGCGATCGTCGGGTACATCGACGTCGTGCTCTCGGGCGTCCTGGATACCAAGCCGGAAAGAATTCATGAGATCATGCGCGGGAGCAAGACGCGCGCCGAAGCGCTCCTCGATCTCGTCAAGGACCTGCAGTACCTGAACAGGCGGGAGGCCGGCAAGATCGAGCGCATCATCACGAAACTCGACCTGAAAAAAGTTCTCGAGGAGCAATTGAAGTTCTTCGCGGCGCAAGCAGAGCGAAAAAGGATCGAGCTGGTGCTTCAGGGAGATCTGCCGGCGTACTGCTTCAGCGCCGACAGGGGCGACCTTGACCGCATATTCATGAACCTGATTTCCAACGGGATCAAGTACAACCGCGAGGGAGGCCGCCTCACCATTTCGCTTGCACAGCGCGGCGATTCCCTCGAGATGGTCTTCGCCGACACCGGAATCGGGATGAGCCCGGAGGAAATCCAGAACCTGTTCCAGGAGTTCTACAGGGCGCGCAACGCCCGTACCGAGGGGATAGCGGGGACGGGCCTGGGCCTGGCTACCGTCAGGCGGGTGCTCGACCAGTACAACGGGCGGATCACCGTCCGCTCGGTCCCCGAAGAAGGAAGTGCCTTCACGTTGACGTTCCCCGTCGGCGCTGAGTAGGCCGGCGCGGAGACGTCAGGCCAGGTGAAGCTTCTTCTTGAGCGTGCTGACGAGGGCCGCGTGATCCACCGGTTTCTGGAAAATGCCCGCAAGCCCCATTTCCCGGGGATCGAGGTTGTAGCGCACCGAATCGCCGGCCGAGCTCAGCAGGTATATCGGTCCCCCGATGCCCTGCGCCTTGAGGGTCTGGGACAGGCGGCTGCCGGCGTCCACACTTTCCATCATCAGATCGACGATGATCGCGTCCGGGCGGATACGCTCGGCGGTTTTCAGCCCCTCGTCGGCCGTCCCCGCCTCGCCGACGGAGAAGCCCGCCGCCTCGAGCATGATGCGCATCGACGATCGGATGTCCGCATCATCATCGATGATCAGAAGCGTCGCTTTTTTTGTTGTCCCCATCCCGCTCTCCTTCGCCCTGCTGCAACCGCTCGATAAGCTCTCGAGCGCACGTGATGGATGCGTCCAGGTTCCGGGCCGCTCCCTCGCTCAGCTCTTCCGCCATCGCGAAATCATAGCCCCGAACGGCGAGAAGCCACGCCGGCGTCCGCCTGCCGAAGCTCTCCTCTGCGATCGCGAGGATCGAGCCCAGGTCGACGACGTGGGTGCTGAAAGCCGCTTTCGGCAGCGGCTCCACCCTCCGCACGTCACATGGCGCCCGGCCCTCCGCGGCCGCATCCACGAACAGGACCCAATCGTGCTCCGCCACCGTGGCGGCGTGCTCGATGCCGGGTTGGAACGCGGCCTCCACGTCGACGCCCTCCGGCACCCCGTCCAGCAATGTCTCGACGAGGCGGACCGCAAGCCCGTCGTCACCGCGCCCCGGATTCCCGTACCCGAGGACAAGGCCGCGGCGGCTCACTCTTTCGTCCCGCTCGCGATCTCCCTCCCCCCCGCGTCGTAGAGTGCTACCTCCAGAGGCATCCTGCCGACCGCATGGGTCGCGCAGCTCAGGCAGGGATCGTACGCCCGGATCGCCACCTCGATGTGGTTCAGGAGGCCCTCGGTGATCTCCTTCGCCCGGGCGATATGGCTGCGGGCCACCGCCGTGACCGCCTGGTTCATGGGCTCGTTGTTGTTGGTCGTCGCCACGATGAGGTTGGCCATGGTCACCTGGTCGTTGTCGTCCACCTCATAGTGATGGAACAGGGTGCCGCGGGGCGCCTC
>PMZS01000052.1:0-195 GCA_003170115.1 Spirochaetaceae bacterium | reverse complement strand
CGCGCCCAGTGGTAGGCCATCGTCGAATGAACGGGCCGTCCCCCGCCCATGCGCATGAACTCTTCCCGCTCCTTATCGGCGATCGGTGTGTCGATCCGGTCGCAGTTGTTCATCCGCGCGAGGGGTCCGACCCTGTACCACCCCTTTTTCGGGCCGAGCGGCCGGATGTAGGGGAACTTCATGTAGCTCCAGGGG
>PMZS01000145.1 GCA_003170115.1 Spirochaetaceae bacterium | reverse complement strand
GCGAGGTCACCTCGACGCGCCGCGCGCGCGCCACCCACTGCTCGGGACCGAAGCTCGCCAACCGCGAGAGGGGTGCATGCACCAGGATGCGCTGGCCGATGGAGAATCGGTAGTCGCCGGTCACGAACAGGAGGAGGCTGCCCCGCGCGCGCGCCGCGATGCCCCTCCGCGAGGATGATGCTTCTCTCATCGCCAGCCTCAGGACCGTGTCACCCTCCCGGGAGAGGCTGCTGTCCTGGACGACCGTGCCGACGAAGTCCGTCACGTCGGTTTCCGGCATTGGCAGGAAGGAACGCGCGGCCGTCATCGACATGCGGACCTGGGAGCCTGCGCCGAGAAGAAGTCCCGCCGAGGCGCTGAGAAGAAGAATACAGGCACGGGCAGGTCCGCGCGCGGCCAGGACCACTCCCGCGGCGGCCGCGAGGACGAATGAGGAGGCCACGGTCAGCCACCATTGGTCACCAGCCAGGGGACTGCCCAGGCAGCTGAGGAGAAGCGCGATGAAAGCGAGCAGTGCGGGTGTGAGGTGCCGGCGGATCAGCTTTCTACCACTTCAGCTTGTCGAGCGCGGCGCGGGCCGCCTTCTTCACGCCGGTGGAGTAGTTCAGGTACTGCGTGTACATCAGGTCGTCGAAAGCCACTTTATCGGCCAGGGCGCCGAGGTTCTGTAGTACCGCGAACACGACCTGGTCATCATACGACTTGCCCTTCTCCGTGTAGGAGTTGATGAGCACGAGGAACTGGGTGAGACGGACGGCGGCGTCATGCGTGTTCATCGCTCCCACGTTGCCGATGGAATCAAGCAGGTGGTTGCGGTCAACGAGCCCCTTGTCGAACTCCCCGATGCTCATGTCCAGGTGCTCAATGAGAAGCCCCGTGGCGTCGGACCACTTGCGTGCCCCGAGGACGGCGGCCGCCTGGAAGCGGATGTCACGGAGCACGCCCTTGCCCGCCGCGTCCGGCGCGCCGGAATGCAGGCCGATATCCAGCGCCAGCTCGGCGACCTGGGCCTTCTGCTCGTCGGTGAGCTTGTCGCTGTCCATGGCCATCTGCAGGGCGAGCTTTTTCTCGGGCAGGGGCCTGCCCTTGATGACGCCAAGGATCATCTCCTTGAAATCGCCCTTGATGGAGAGCAGGGCGTCCTTTGCGATGACGGCGACCTTGTCGGGATAGCCGAGGTTCATGGAGCTGAAAAGCACCGGGAAGGAGCTGGAATCGCCAAGGACGCCCAGCGCCTTGAAACACGCGGCAACGACGGCCATGTCGGGAGTCTTGCCGGCGGCGAAGAAGGCATTCTGCGAGTCCACGTAGCGGTTCAGGTTGGCAATCGTATCCGCATCCCCCGTCCCCACGGCCCCAAGAGCAGCCGCGGCCTTGGCGAGGGTCTGAGAATCCAGGGTCACCTGGAACAGCTTCCACACGGAGTCCTTGCCGGCGGCATACGCCACGACACCGATCTGTTCGGCGCCGATTCCGGCCAGCTGGTTGAAGCGGCCGTCCGTGGGGATGAGGCTCGCGTTGTCGACGACGAAATCCACCGCCTGCTGGAAAAGGGGCCCCATCGCGGAAGCGGTCTTCCCCGCGGCGGCGTCCTGGAGGATCTGGATCTTCACATCCAGGCTGGCAATCGCGAAGTTCCGCTTGAACGTGTCAAGGATTTTCTGCGCATCCTGCGCGAAGCTCACCGAGGCGACGGCGATGAACACCACACACATGCAGATGGCACGTCTCATTCCAGTTTCCCTCATGCTTCATTCTACCTGCGCGGCCCCGCAATGGCAAGTTGAAGGGCAGCAGCCGGGGGTGCTCTCAGGATCCAGCCTCACCCGACCCGGGTTTCGGCGCGGGGGCGGCGGCCTTCAGGATGATTCCGTCCGAGCTTCGCTCCCGGGGTGGAGTCACGGGCTTCTTCCCCGGCACGATTGTCTCACGTTCACCGAACAGGTTGTAGACGTAGACAAGGATGCGGTTGCGCATCGTCATGCTCGAAGCCGCCGCCTGCATGTGCAGCAACGAACGATTTTTCTTCTGGTCAAAGGTGATGCCCTTCACCACGCCGGACATGACCACCGCCGTATCCCCCATGCTGAACTGGATCTTGATGGGGAGGCCCACCCGGGCCTTTCCGCCGATCAGGATGGCCGCCCCTCCCTCCGACAGGTCCGCCAGGCGGCACCGCAGCCCGCGTGCCTCCTCCGGAACCTCGCTTGCCAGGTCGATGGATTTCAGCGGGAACAACTCGGCGGAGATGTCCGTCTCCACCCGCAGCGAGTTTCGTTTCTGGGTGCGGATGAGGTTGTCCGAATGGGCGATATGGAGGATCGGGTACTTGCGGTCAATGAAATCCTCCAGCACCTTCGTCTGGAAGAAGTAGCCGGCATCCTCCGCCCTCCAGAGATAGATGCCCACCTTCTGGTTTTTCCAGCTGAAGCCGTCAGGGAGCTTCGGCCCTTGCGGATGTGAAACGGCCATGTAGCGCGTGAGGCTTTCCACGACAGTGGACCCGAAGGGGCCCAGGCCGGGAAGCATGATGCGAAGCACCTGCTTCGGGAGGAGCTTTCGGGAGCTCTTGATGCCCAGCTTGTACTTGGGCTGATCGAACTCCACCCGCTTTCGAAGCTCAAAGAGCTTCGAAAGCAGGAGGTTGTACTCCGGATCCTGTTCCTGCGAGCGCGCGCGGTACTTGATGATGGTTCCCTTGAGCGCCCGGTCAAGCATCTTGATGGACCAGAACAGCGCGGTGGGATTTTCAAGCCTGGTCTCTATGGACACGCGCCGAAGCAGGTTGATCTCCCGGAAGATGAATCCTGACTCCCTGCCCTTCATATAGAATTGCATCCATGGGAACCGGCCACCACCGGCCCTGCGAAGCAGGATGATTGCCAGGATGGAGAGAAAGGCGAGTGCGAGGAGAATTACTACAATTAACATACTGCGTCTGTAATTATCGCGAAAAATGACCTATATTTCCATACCTTTCTTGAAATGACATGACGATGAGACGATCACGCGCAATGGCGGAAATGATCCTCCTTTTTGCGGCATTCTTCCTTCCCGGGTACGTTGCCCAGGGTTTCATGGCTCCTGCCGGCCCCGGCATGAACATGCTCATGCTGCAATCCATCATCTCGGGGATCCCGCAGTTCTTCCTTATGGCGTACGTGGCGATCTTCGCCGCGGGAACGACGCCGGCCCGATGGGGTTTCGTCCCGTTCGAGCCCCGGGATGCCTTGCGCACCGCGGCCCTGATCCTTGGCTGCTTCGCCGTGGTGGCTCCATTCATCGTCGTGCTCGTTGCGCTTCCCTCCGATCTGACCCGGTCCCTGGCAGGCGGGTACCGTTGGGGACTCCAGAGCGCCGCGCAGATCCCCCTGGCGATCCTGTTTGGAATCACCGCCGGCTACAGGGAGGAGTTTTTTTTCCGCGCGTACCTGCTCGGCAGGCTGGAGGAGGTCGGCGTCCAGGTTCCCCTTGCGGTGGCGGCCTCCACCGCCCTGTTCTCCGTTGGTCACCTCTACGAGGGACTGCTGGCGGTTGCGATCACCGCGGGCCTCGGCATCCTCCTCTCCGCCGCCTGGCTGCGCCGGCGCAGCCTCCACGTTGTTGCCATTGCCCATGGCGCATACAACACCGTGGTGCTCTGCCTGGGCCTTGTGCTGCCCCACGCGTTGCCGGAGGCGACGGCAATGCATATCTTTCATTTACAATGAGCATACAATGAGCAAAATCGCCCTCCTGCTTGCTGCGCTCGCCGTCCTGGTGATTTCATCCTGCAGCCCGAAGTCCGCGGCGGTGAAGGCTCCCGTTTCACCGGTACTGATCGCGGAGCAGCTCAAGAAGGCGGGGTTCGACGTTCCCGCGACCGAGGTGATGTCGGAAGACTTCTCCCTGGAATCTCTGGAGGGAAGCAAGGTCAGCCTCTCCTCGTTCAAAGGAAAGGTCGTGCTCCTGAGCTTCTGGGCCACGTGGTGTGGTCC
>PMZS01000166.1 GCA_003170115.1 Spirochaetaceae bacterium | reverse complement strand
GCATAGTATTGACAATCACCCCGCCGTCGATGTGACATTACTTTCAAAGTTGCCGTATCCCTGGGAGCCTCTCATGAGACCGTTCTTGCAAGGGTACGGCGCTTGTTTCTTCTGCGCCTGATGATGCGCAACCGCGAGTTCGGCCCGACCCATATCCAGTTTTCATACCGCGGTAGAAGCAGTTGTCATGCGGCCGACGGGTTGTTGCCAAAGTAGAGTACCTGGACAAAGGAGTGAATCCGCGTTTCGGCGTGAGCAACCTTTCCACGCAAGAGTACGAGTCTGGCCGCCCCCCGGGCCGCCTTCATCTTCTCTCATCATGTACTGCTTTCCGCTTTCCCTCTGGGCGCCCACAATCCGCCTGCAATCCGCGACCGTCAGCGCCATTGGGATGGTGGATGCCACGTGCTTGCCGGCTTCCAGGCCGGCAACGCACATGTCGGCGTGCAGGGGCGTCGGCGTATTGATGTGCACGATCTCCACACCGGTATCCCGCAGGAGCTCCGCATAGTCGGTGTACCGCGCCGCGACCCCCCAGGTGTCTCCCACGGCGTCCAATTTCTCGCGCGTTCGCTCGCAGATCGGGATGAATTCGGCCCCGAAGCGCAAGCCGACAACAGCGACCCCGTATTTTTCCACGCGGCAACCGTACCTGCTTTACACGCTTTTTACACTCGTTTTCTCTCTCCCTGACAACCCTGACGAGGCACGGGGCCATACTCCTTCCATGAGTATTTCCAGGAGGTGCATATGGATCAGCTAATCAGTGGCTTGAAGGCGGCCGCATTCAGGCGGCGTGTGATCTGGATCGCGGCGGTGCTGGCAGCGGTCATCCTGCCGGGCATTTGCGCGGCAGATGGTCTCATCGTTATCGAGAATCCGCCGCATGTCCTGGCGGGGCATTTCAGCTTTGCTCCGCTCGAAGTCTCCTACCATCACGTGACCGTGGCGGTGACGGACCTGGTCGCGGTCACGACAGTGGATGAAGAGTTTTACAACCCGAATCGCGAGCGGCTGGAAGGGACGTACATCTTCCCGCTGCCGGAGGGCGCGCACATCGACCGATTCTCAATGGACATCGGCGGGAAAATGATGGACGCCGAGCTGCTGCCGGCCGACAAGGCGCGTGCGTATTACGAGGACATCGTTCGCAGGATGAAGGACCCCGCCTTGCTGGAATACGTTGGCCGGGGTGCGTTCAAGCTGCGCGTCTATCCCATTGAGCCGATGTCGGGGAAGAGGATCCGCATCACCTACAGCGAGCTCCTGAAGAGCGATGCCGGCATCGTCGAGTACACCTACCCTCTGAACACGGAGAAGTTCAGTGCAACCGCCGTGCAAGACGTGTCGGTGAAGGTGACACTGGACGGCCGGGTGCAGCTGAAGAGCGTGTACTGTCCCAGCCATCCCGCGGAAATCCGGCGCGATGGTGACAGGAGAGCGGTGGTGGGATGGGAGGCCAGGAACGTCTGGCCCGACACCGACTTCAAGGTGATCTTCAGCCGCACGCCGAACCCGCTCGGCATCGACCTTGTCACGAGCCGCCAGCCGGGCGAAGACGGATACTTCATGCTGCTGGCCTCCCCGGGGACCGCGGCCACGGGCGCAATTCAGCCCAAGGACATCTGCTTCGTGCTGGACACGTCGGGATCAATGGCCGGCCCGAAGCTCGAGCAGGCGAAAAAGGCGCTGCGGTTCTGCCTGGCAAATCTCGGCACCGATGACCGTTTCGAGATCGTGCGGTTCTCCACGGAGACCGAGCCGCTGTTTGGAAGCCTCGTGCCGGCGGACGCGCCGCACATCGCCCGGGCCTCATCCTTTGTCGACGGCCTGAGGCCGATCGGCGGAACCGCCATCCAGGATGCCCTTGCCCGGGCCATGGCGCTGAGGTCCGCGGGAACCGGAACGGGGACTTCGCGTCCGTATATGGTGATCTTTCTCACCGACGGCCTGCCAACCATCGGAGAAACCGGGGAGGATCCCCTGGTCGATTCCGTCCGTGGTGCCGGCAATTCAGCGCACATCTTCACCTTCGGCATTGGCACGGACGTGAACACGCACCTGCTGGATCGGATTGCATCAGTGACCCGGGCGGCGAGCCAGTATGTGCTGCCGGAAGAGGATATCGAGGTGAAGGTCAGCTCGTTCTACTCCAAGATCAGGGATCCCGTGCTCACCAACCTCACCCTGGCATTCACCAATCCCTCGATCAGGGTCACGCAGCTTCAGCCGTCTACCATGCCTGACCTGTTCAACGGAGACATGCTGGTAGTGTTCGGCCGCTATTCCGGGACCGGCGCGGCGGCTGCGAAGATCTCGGGCACTTTCAACGGGAAACCGCGCGAGTTTGCGGCAGACGTCAGCTTCCCCGCGCAGACGTCGGGGGATTCATTCGTCCCGCAGTTGTGGGCAACCCGGCGGGTCGGGTGGCTCCTGGACGAGATGAGGATGCACGGGGAGTCCCCAGAGCTCAAGGACGAGGTCATCCGTCTCTCGCGGGATTTCGGGATCGTCACGCCCTACACGGCGTACCTGGTGCTGGAGGACGAGGCACGCCGCAGCGTCCCGGTGAACCTCCGCTCGTACCAGGAGATGGAGAAGGATCGGGAGGCGACTGACAGCGCGAAATCGCGCCTGGACTCGGTTCGCAAGGAGGCCGCATCGGAGGCCAGCCGTGCCGGCGCGTCGGCGGTGGAGAACTCCATGGCGATGCAGGGGCTGATGTCGGTGACAAACGTGCCGCAGGCCGCGCCCGCGCCAGGGCTCGCAAAGAAGGCGGCGCCCTCCATGACCGGCGGTGAGGGCGGCTACCGCGCGGCCCAGGAGCAGAACTACGCACAGCAGGTGCGGCTGGTCGGCGGCAGGGCATTCTACCAGAACGGCAATGTCTGGACCGACTCTTCCGCGCAGTCTCAACGCGGCATTGCGCAGAGGCAGATCCGGTTCGGAAGCGCAGAGTACTTCGATCTCCTGAAAAGGTCTCCGGCCGCGGCACGGTGGCTCGCGCTGGGGAACAACGTGGATGTCGTCCTGGACGGCGTCCTGGTGAGTGTCAGGGAATAAGGGAGGAGGAATACACGATGAGAAAGGCAGTCATGATTGGAGTCGCGGCGGGGATGTTGTTCACGGCCGCCACGGCGGGATTCTCCGCGGCCCGGCCGCGCGTGGAGGTCGCGTTCGTCCTTGATTCCACGGGATCCATGGGCGGATTGATCGAGGGCGCAAAGCAGAAGATCTGGTCGATCGCCAACAGCATCATCGCGGAGAAGCCGACTCCCGAGGTGAGGATCGGGCTCGTGACCTATCGGGACAGGGGCGACGAGTACGTGACGAAGAAGTTTGATCTGACTGGAGACATCGATACCGTGTTCAAAAATCTGCAGTCGTTTGCCGCCGACGGCGGCGGAGACGACCCGGAGAGCGTGAACGAGGCCCTGCATGCCGCGGTGACCGGGTTGAATTGGACCGCGGACAGGAACGTGCTGAAGATCATCTTCCTGGTGGGAGACTACCCGCCTCACATGGACTATCGGGACGACGTGAAATACACGGAGAGCTGCCGCGTGGCGGTGAAGAAGGGCCTCATCATCAACACCGTGCAGTGTGGAGATGTGCCCGAGACGACACCGGTCTGGCAGGAAATCGCACGACTGGCGGAGGGCTCCTACGTCGCTCTGGCGCAGTCGGGGAACATGACCGCAATGGCCACCCCCTTCGACGAGGAGATTTCGAAGGTGAGTGCCGCCCTGGGCGGCACGGTCGTTGCGTACGGAGACCGGGAGCGCCAGGCCGAGGCCCGGAGCAAGGTGGACAAGGCGGCCGCGGCGCCGGCATCGGTCGCCGCGGACCGGGCCGCGTACAACCTCGCCAGCGGCGGCAAGGCCATCCAGGGCACGGGAGACCTCGTGGCGGATTACGAGGAAGGCTCGACTGACCCGGCGAAGGTGTCCACCGGGCTCCTGCCCCCGGAAATGCAAAAAATGACGCCGGCGGAGCGGACCAGGTACGTCGCGAAGCAGAAGAACGCGCGCGACGGGCTGAACCTCACCCTCGTGTCCTTGACAAAGAAGCGCGCGGACTATATCAGCGCGGAGCAGAAACGAATATCTTCCGCGGGCATGGGAGACGCCTTCGATACGAAGGTCGCCGAGATCATTGCGGCGGAGGCGCAGCGCTCTCGCTGAGCGTGAACAGGGCGATGAATTCCGTTCGGCGGATCATGTCGAAGAACAACGACGTTCCACCGGGAAGCGACACCTGCACAATCGGTGTCGAAAGGATGCGGCCGACGGCGGAGACGGGGCTGAGCTTCTCCGCCGGGACGGCCCCCGCGATGCAGCGCGCCGCGCTGGCACGCGAGACGAGCCGTGTGCCCCGGACCTCGGCCCGAAAGAAAGAGATCTCGGTCTTCTCGAATTTCCTTCCGCCACCCATGATCTTCGCCAGCCAGTTGTCGCGCTCGAAATCCTCGAACCACACCGTCTCTCCCACAAGGTACAGGAGCCCCGGCAGGTCCATCGGCTGGTCCGCCGAACGGCCCAGGAGCGTGGCGAATGTGAGGAATCCGATCTCGCCACCGCGCTTCGCCGCGGTCTGGCGCCAGAACTCGTCCGGGCTTTCCTCCCGGCTCCTCCCGAACCACTGCATGGGGACCCTCCTTGTCTTCTATTCCGAGTCCGTCGAGTCTGAGTCCGTCGAGCCGCCCGGGGCCATTGCCGCGGCTGCGGGGAAGGGCTCGGGCCGGCCGACAGGGAACCTGAGCGTGGAATAGCGTTCGGCGCTCGAGGCCTCGTGCACCGCGTGCATGATCTCCAGCACGTGGAGCCCCAAGGCACCGGATGCGCGGTGCGGCCGGCCATCCCGCAGCGCATCGACCATCTCGGAAAGGCCGAGGCCGCGTGAGTTCTCCGCGTGGGTTGAGGGCACGGGCACGTCCCGCCACTCGGCATCGTCAGCGCCCCGGATCCTGACCGGCCCGCCGAATGTGTTCGGGTCAGGAACGCTCAAGCTTCCTTCGCTCCCATAGATCTCGATGCGGGGAAGCTGGGCGTGCCAGACGTCGAACGACATCACGAAGGTCGCAACGGCGCCGATGGCGAAGTCGATCGTGCCCGCGGCATGCGTCGGCACTTCCACGGCAATGGACTGGCCCGCGTTCGGTCCGGAACCCACGAACCTCCGGGGGAAGGTCCGCCTCACCGATCCGCACACCCTCTGGGCCGGGCCCAGGAGCGCGATGAGCGCGGTGAAATAATACGGTCCCATGTCGAACACCGGGCCGCCGCCCTGCGCGTAGTAGAAACCGGGATCCGGGTGCCATGCCTCGTGACCGTGGCAGGTCATGAATGCCGAGGCCGCGACCGGCATCCCGATTGCTCCCTCGTCAATGAGCCGGATGCAGGTCTGGATGCCGGAACCGAGGAAGGTGTCCGGGGCGGTTCCCACGCGCACACCTTTTTTCCGCGCCAGGGTGAGGATGCGCTCCCCCTCGCGGAGGGAGACCGAAAGCGGTTTTTCCGTGTAGACGTGCTTTCCCGCGGCAATGGCCTCCTGCGTCACCTCCGCATGGGCCAGAGGGACGGTCAGGTTGAGAACGATCTCGATGCTCGAATCCGCGAGCAGTTCCTCCACCGAGCATGCCCTGGCAATACCGTGCTCGGCGGCTTTCGCGTCCGCGCGCTCGGGAATCATGTCCGCGACGGCCGCCACCTCAACGTTCTCAAACTTCCTGGTGAGGTTGGAGAGGTAGATCCCGCTGATGGTGCCGCAGCCGACAATTCCGACCTTCGTCCTATCCATGTCCCCCGCCCTGGCCGTAGTACGCGTCTTTTCCGTGCTTTCTCAGGTAATGCTTGTTCAGGAGGGACTGCTTCACCCCGCGGACCCGCGGGTTGATCATCACGGCGGTTGCGGCCATCTCCGCCGCGAACTCCAGCATCCACGCATGATAGCCGGCCTCGGCCGCGTCCCTGCCCCAGGTGAACGGACCATGGGAGGCGACGAGCACCGCGGGCATCCCCTGATAGTCGATCTTCCTGAACGCGTCGAGAATCTGGACGGCCGTTTCTTCCTCGTAATCCTTGCGGATCTGCTCGTCGGTGATCACCGCGGTGCACGGGACTTCGCCGTGGAAGTAGTCGGCGTGCGTCGTTCCCAGGCAGGGCAGGGGCCTTTTCGCCTCGGCCCAGGCCGTGGCGTGCCGCGAGTGCGTGTGGACCACGCCCCCGATCCCCGTGAACTCCCGGTAAAGCCGCACGTGGGTCTTCGTGTCCGAAGAGGGATTGAGGTCTCCTTCCACCTTCTTTCCGTCGAGATCCACGATGACCAGGTTCCCCGGCGCAAGGTCGTCATAGTCCACGCCGCTGGGCTTGATCGCAATGAGTCCGATTTCCCTGTCGATGCCGGAGACGTTGCCGAACGTGGAGACGACCAGCCCCCGCGCCACCAGGTCCATGTTCGCCCGGTAGACCTCCTCGCGGAGACGCTGGAGGCGCTTTCTGGCCGTCCCTTTGGGGAATATAGTCGATGCCTTTCCTGGTGCCTTCATGAAATCCCTCAGAGCGTCCGGAGGAGCGGCTCAAGGCTCCTGCTGAGCTCGGTATACCGGCGGTACAGGGCCTGGTAC
>PMZS01000345.1:22918-25663 GCA_003170115.1 Spirochaetaceae bacterium | reverse complement strand
GCCCGAGCTCTCGGAGGTCGAAGTCACGCTTTCCGAGGGCAACGGGGAAGAGGATCAGTTCGACGACCTTGCGGCACTGGAGAACGAGCTCGCCTCCGTCACGACGAAGACCCGGACTGCATCAACTTCCTCCGCCCAGATCCTGGGGCGCATAGAGGACGAGCTGAAGTCAATTCGCACCGACCTCAACCAGCTCCGCCANNTCGAGGGCCCGTCCGCCGCCTCGGGAGCGCAGAGCGGGTTCTTCGACGAGGACGAAGACGAAACCATCGCCCTCACGGGCGACGAGCTGGACAACATTCTGAACACCGCGGAGATCACCGAAGAGTCAGCGGAAGCCCCCGGCGCCGCGGCGGACATGGACATCGTGAGCTTCGAGACCCCTGAGGTGGAGTCGGTCGAAGCGCCGAGCCCGGAAGCGGACCTGGAGATCCTCGAGGCGCCCGGGGGNNGACGTTGATGCTTTCGGACGACGAGCTTCTGCCGACAGGGGGAACGCACGACGGTTCACCGTCAGCCGGCGAAGACTTCCCCGGCGACCTGGTCCTGGAAGAGCTGTCAGTCGAAGAGGACACGGTCTCCCCCGGTGCGGCACAGAGCTCCACTGACCTTCCGGAGATAGATCTCGAAGGGATACCCGAGATGGAAGAGGAGCCTTCCATCGCTCCCGCCCCCCGTGCCGGGAGCGCAATGGACGACGAAGGCAGTGAAACGATCGACCTTGAAACCCTTGATCTCGGGGAGGAACCGACAGTCATCGAGGCGGTCCCGGAACAGGTGGAGGAGATCGAAGAGCTTCAGGACGCCGAAGAAGTCCTTGGAGCCGAACCGGCAGACGAGGTCGACCTTGAAGCACTGGCCGCGGAAGCGGAGGAGCTGGAAGACAATGTGCCGGCGACCCCGGTCGTCGAGGACCTGGAGATTGGTGAGCTGGAATCCCTGCTGGACGAGACCGACAGTGCCGAAAAACCCCCGAAGGAGATTGAGATCAGCTTCGAAGGGGACCTTGCGGAGGACGTGGAAGCTCTCCAGGAAACTGTTGAACCTGCTGAGGAGATCACGGAAGCCCCGCAGGCCGGTTCCGCAGGGATTCCTGACAACCTGAAAGATGAGATCCGCACCGTCCTGAAGTACATGGACCATCTCCTGGAAGCGCTTCCGGATGAGAAGATCCAGGAGTTCGCGGGTTCGGACTATTTCGTCATGTACAAGAAGCTTTTCGAGGACCTCGGACTAGGGGAATAGATGGGCCTCCTCCGCAAGGCCGCCGCAACCGCGGGCCGCGGCGAAACGGGGAGCTCTGAACCGGCCGCGGCTCCCGCCGCAAATGAACACGTCAAAGGGCCGGGGCTCCTCCGAAGGAGCCTCAAAGCCCTGCGGCCCGAGCCGATCCTGGAGCCTTCGGCGGATTCCCAGGCGCCGCTGGCAATCGAGCTTGCCCGGATGGATGCCGAGCCCGGGCTGGTGCCGTTCCGCATCGAAACACCCGCACGCGCTTCCCCGGTGGAGCCTTCGGTCTCACCTTCTGCTTCGACACCTTCCGGAAGGCCTTTCGAAGACGTCCTGGAAGAAGTGCTTGGTGCCATTGCCTCTCTCCGCGGAGGGGTCGAGCTTCCATCGCGCCTTTTCACCGTCCTGACGACTCTCCTGGGGGTCCACAAGGGCGCCCTGCTCCTCTATGACCCGGTACGGCTCGTGTACGCGCCCTGGGCGGTTCGCGGCTACGATCAGACCACCCTTCATCACATGCGCATCCCTCTGGGGGCCAACGACGCGTGGAACGCCCTGGCCAACGGCCTGCCGCTCTTTCTCACCGGCGCCCCTTCCCTGGCGTCCTTCCAGCAGTATTTTTCCGCCCGCGAGTTCGCCGCGATCAGCAGGCTCGTGCTTGTGCCTTTCATCGCGGAAGACAAGCTCATTGCGGTCCTTCTTCTGACGGAAATCGATTCACCCCTTGCCGGCGACGATGAGCTTTCCGCCTGCCTTGCCCGTGCCGCGGAAGCCGGTACTCCCCGGGTCCACGAAGCGCGTGCGGCGCAGATTGCCGCCTCCGGTCCCGCCGGCGTGCCTCCGGACGTGTTCACGCTCAAGGACGAGCCCGGGCAATTCCTTTCGTCCCTTGGAATCTCCCGCAAGACCGTTCTCCTGCTCTCACTCTCTCTGGAGGACTACGCAAAAAGCGTTCTCTCGGCCCACGAGCACCTGGACCCGTTCCGGCTCCACGAGGATCTGCTCTACTTCCTCGGCTTGTTCCTCTCCGACGTCGGCAAGGTCCTCTCCGTCAGGCAGGCGCGCTTCACGATCGCCCTTCCGGAGTTCGATCCTTCCGGCCTCGACCTCTTCTCCCACCAGCTCTCGATGTTCCTTCGGGGACTATTCGGACGTCACGAGACGCGCGGGGATCATGTGCTCCCCCGGATCACAAAAACCTGCTCCTGGCCGGCGGACGGCGCCGACATTCGCAGCCTCGTCGATTCCCTTTCCACCTGATTCCGCATGATCGAGCTGTTCACGGCGAAGTCCGGCGCGCCCTCCCTGAAGGTCGACGGGGTGGCTATGCATTCCCCGTACGATCCGACGCGCGAGGCGGCACGGTTCGTGCGGGAGACCTTCGGCACCGAGCGTCCGTCCACCGTCATTGTGCTCGGAGAATGCGTCGGCCACGTGGCCGCGGCCGTGACGCGCCTTCTGCCCGGAGCATTCGTCGTTGCCGCGGTGTACTCCGAGGAGATCGCGCGCGCGGCG
>PMZS01000345.1:0-22880 GCA_003170115.1 Spirochaetaceae bacterium | reverse complement strand
GACCCGCTCACGTTCGCCGACTTCCTGCGTGTCCACCTGGATGAGCTGCAGATCGAGGGACTTCGGGTCCTTGAGTGGCCTCCCGCGGCCCGGGCTTTTCCGGCCATTTCCAGGGCAGCAAACGAGGCGCTCCGGCAGGTAGTCCAGGAGTTGAATGGGAGCTTCGTGACGATGGTCGCCGCGGGCCGCATATGGATTCGCAACAGCCTGGCCAATTTCCTGCACGTTCCGCGTGTCCTTGCCGGCACGCTCTGCGCCCCCGGCCGGCCCGTCGTGATAGCCGCCCCCGGGCCTTCCCTCGAGGAGGCCGGGCCCGTGCTGTCCGAAGCTCGCTCGCTCTTCGAGCTCTGGGCCCTGCCCTCGAGCTGCCCGTTCCTGATGGATTCCGGGCTTATTCCAGACCTGGTCGTCATGACGGACCCGGGTTTCTACTCCATGCACCACCTCCACTTCGCAGCTCCCCCCTGCCCTCTGGCGATGCCGCTGTCCGCTTCACGCGGCTGCTGGTCCCTGCCCGCCGGCGGGAAACATCCCGGCTCTCCGGTGTTCCTCCTCGAGCAGCCCGTCCTGTTCGAGAAAGCGCTGCTGGAAGCAGCAGGAGTGGCCGCCCCGATCATCCCGCCTCACGGGACAGTTGCCGCAACGGCGATCAATCTTGCACTGGCCTTCACCAGCGGCCCGGTGATTGTCGCCGGGCTTGACATGGCAGCGCGCGATCTGCGGTCCCATGCCCGTCCGAACGCGTTCGACCGGCTCCTCCACCTGCAGGCATCACGCCTGGAACCCCACGCCAGCCTCACCTTCCACAGGGCGGCGGCGCTCGGCTCCACGATCGGCAGCAGCGCCTCGGGACTCCGAATCACCCCGGCCCTTCACACCTATGCCGGATGGTTCGACGCAGACCCCGGGGGCGCAACCGGCAGGGTCCACCGCCTCCTGCCTTCCGCTGTCCCCATCCGCAGCATGTCTCCTCTTGACGCACGGGGATTGCGCGAGCTCCTGAGCGGCATGAAAGCCACCAGACGGGGAACTGATCTGGGCACGAATCCGCACTTTCCCTCGGCCGATGAGCGCAGGGGGATAGCCTCCCGCCTCTTGAAATCGTGGACCTCCGAGATCGCCGCTGCCCGTGAGTCGATCACCGGCTCCGGCATCGCCACGGATCTCGAGCGTTTTCCGCAGGCGCTTGCTTTCGCCCACTTCATCGTCCCTCGCCGCCTGGTCGATGCCCTGAAGAAGTCCCGGCTGGGACAGGGGACCGCCGCCTGGAATGTCGTGGGAGAGATGCTCACGGAATGCGTTTCTTTCCTCGATGCACTCGGAGAGAAAACCGTTGGCTGATGCCCGTGATGCGCGGCTGCTGGAAGATAACCTGGCCGCGCTTGCCTCCCGCCAGCCTGATCTTGCCGCGTCGGTGCTCGCCGCCTCTCCCGATCCCCGGCTGGTCCCATTGCCCGCGCGCAATGGCATGATCGTGCCGGGAGTCCGATCCGCGACCGGTACCGTGCCTCTTCACTCACTGTACGACCCGCGACAGGAGTCGACGAGGCTTGCCGCATCGGTGAGGGGCGCCGGGTTTCTCGTCGTCATCGGAATGGGGGCAGGCTTCCACATCGCCGCCCTGCTGGAGAATCCCGAGGTTCAGGTTGTCGTGGTCATCGAGAAGGATACCGCGGTTCTCCGCTCGCTGTTCGCACAGATCCCCCTCGCGCGGCTGCTCGCTGATCCCCGGGTGGCCCTCTCCGCGGGGCTGGAGACGATCCGCGAATCCGTCCTGGCCGGCTGGCAGCCGGCGCTCATGGGGGGAATGAGGACCGTGCCACTTCGACCATGGTGCGATCAGGAGCCATCCTTCTTTGATGCCGCGGCCGCGGAGGTCCATGCCGCGATCGAGGAGGTCAGGGGGGACTACAGCGTCCAGTCTCATTTCGGGAAACGCTGGCTCACGAACATCCTGATGAACCTGGCGCAGGTGGAATCGGCCCCGCATTCGATCCCTCGCGGAGCAACCGCCGCGGTGACCGCGGCAGGCCCCTCCCTGGAGCAGCAGCTTCCCCGACTGGCCGCCGAGCGCGAGGGGATATTGCTCGTGGCCACCGATACCTCGCTGCCGGCTCTCGTGAGATCCGGGATCCGGCCCGATGTCGTGCTCTCGATCGATTGCCAGAATCACGGGTACCACCATTTCCTCCTGGGGATCCCGACGGGGACTTCGCTTTTTCTGGATCTCGCCTCGCCTCCCCTTCTTGCCCGGCGCCCGGTCCCCCCGGTATTCGTGGCGAGCGCTCACCCCTTCGTTCGATACGTCGATTCCCACTGGAGCAGACTCATGCGAATTGACACATCCGGAGGCAACGTCACTCACGCCGCGGTTACACTGGCACGGGCTCTTGGCGCACGGCGAATTTCAGTCTATGGCGCTGACTTCTCCTACCCTGACGGCAAGGCCTATGCCCGCGGCACCTACCTCTATGATCATTTCTGGACGGAACAGAGCAGGTTGTCCCCGGCTGAAGGGTCCTTCTACTTATTCGTGCACGGCTCCGCGCAGGCGCACCGCCTGGTGCGGAGCGGCAGGGTTCTGTACACGACCCCTTTGCTTCTTGGCTACCGGGAACGATTCATGAAGCTCATGGAAACAATAGATGCGGATGTCATACCGGTGCCGGGACTCGGATTGGAGCTTCTCCGTAGTGGAAAAAAGGCCCCCGCGCTGGCTTCGGCGGAAACCGACCCATGGCCTCCGCCAGGGGACTCCCCGAGCCGCCGATGGAAGGAGTTCCTGACTGAGTACGCGTGGAATATCGAACGGCTGCCTCCATGTGCGGCGGGCAACAGAGGCAGCGAGCGGGAGCTCTGGAGCACCATACTGCCGGTGGCCGCTCGAGTTGTAAGGGAGGGAGTGACCCCCGGGCCCGCGGCACTGGAAGAGGCCCGGCGGTGGTCACTGGAAAGGATTCGGAGGGTACTTCAGCTCCCGCTGAGGTCGCCGCGGGGATAAATGATGCCGGCATATCCCACGAAAGATTCGCCGGGTTGCACATCGCTGCTGGTCATGTAGCCGACCAGCTTCCCTGAAGAGACGCCGGATTCCCGTGCGAAGCGCATCGCCGCAGCCGCGCCGCCGATCGAGCACGCGGATCTTTCGCGCCGAGCCCCTTCCAGCGCCAGGTCGATATCCAGGTCCAGCATGCTCTGGACGATTCGCCGATCGTTGACCTCCCGGACCCACCGCTGGGCCTCGGCACCGCTTCCGGCAGGGGAGAAATCATAGTTGCTCCCATAGTGGGTGAGATCCGTGGAGCCGGCAACCGCTACTCGCCGGCCGAGTACGGCCGCGGCTTCGGCAATCGCCTTCCCGAGGGCTGCCGCGAGCGGGGATGGGGGCGCCCGCATTCCAAGGACCAGGGCCTCGGGCGCCAGGTAGCGAACGAGTGGAAGGTGCACCTCCACGGTATTGTCACGCTCACGGTCCTCCCGAATATCCAGACCGGACCGCAGAGCCTCGAGGAGCCCGAGGTCCGCCTTCAGCTCGCCGAGCGGCGTCTCGTACGAATCCTCGAAGGCCGACAGTATTCGGTCAGTGGAACCCATGTGGCCGCCGATAATCACGATAGTGTCGATGCCGCGAGTAAGAGCCGAGAGCACCTCGAGGGCCAGGCGCCCCGAAAAGCGCCATCCCGCGTGGGGCAGGACCCCAGCACAGGCCGGCCCCGCACGCATGCCGGGGACGGACTCGGCATCGCCGGGCGGGAGATCGGTCCCTCGGATTTCATCGATTTCCCGCAAGGTCTGCTCTGCCGTTTCCGGGTACCACCCGGAGGGAAGGCACCTCTTCCGTACACCCATTGAATCCTCCGCACCAGCCTTCAGGACGCTCGGTCTCAGCGCGAATATGTGCGCGAGCCGCGCGTTGCGTAGTATACTCCGGTCACCATCAGGAGAGGAGCATGAATAAGCGTTTTTCCTGGATCTTCCTCCTCGCCAGCGGAGCCTTCTTCGTGTTCATCGTCGGGCTCACCGGCTACCGCATCGAGGACACCCGCAGGCGCAATGCGGCGGACGCACGTGAGCATGCCGTGTCCCTGGCGGCGAAAGTGCGGGCGTTGAGGGACATCACCGGAAGCCTTCAATCCCCCCTGTTCAAGAAGGACATGCGCGACGTATTCGAAGGAGAGTCGCGTCTTCTTCTCCTCTCCCTGCATTCGCCGCAGGACGGCATCGTCTACCTCGTGACAAGAAACAGGTCCGCGATGAAGGAACCTTCACAGATCACGACGGAATGGCGCGGCACCCCCGCGTACCAGGTGAACAGGGGATCGGAGTACCTGGTCAGCTCGAATTTCGGGGCCGATATGTCGGGAATGACGATGGACGCTCTTTTCGTGACAATGGGAAGGGAGGATCTGTACCCCGTCGTCCGGGACGACCTGTATTTCTTCCTTGCTTTCCTCCTCGTCTGCGGAGTGGCCATTCTCATCGTCATGAGCGTGCAGCAGGATTCGGAATCGCCGCCACCGAGATCTTCTCGGCCGCTCGCCCCCGAAGGCGGATTCGCATCGCCGACGGGCGGATTTGCGCCGCCCCCCCCGCCGGCGTCCCGCGGCCCCGAGGAGGCTTCACGCGCGTTCACCTCACCCCGCACGGGACTGGTCTGGGCGGAGTATCTCGAACCGCGGTTGAAGGCGGAACTTGAGCGCTCCGCCTCCTCCGATCAGGACCTCTCCCTCGCCCATCTCCGGATCGACGAACCTTTTTCGGATGGGCGGCTCCCCATGGCGTACACGGAAATCGCGCGGCTTCTCACGCAGTCGTTCCCGCTCCATGACCTGATCTTCGAGACTGGAGACGATTCCTACACGCTTCTCATTCCGGACACGGACGTGGATGCCTCCGTGCGCCTGCTGGAGGATCTGCGAAAAAAGCTGGCCGGAACCCCCATCGAGGGCAGGGCGAGGACTCTCTCCATCGGCGTGAGCTCACGGGGAGGTCGCCTGATCGACGCGCGCGTCCTGCGCGAGGAAGCGGATGCAGCCCTTGCCAAGGCGTCTCGCGAGGGAGGCAACCAGGTGATCGGCTTCCGCGCCGACGCGGTCCGGTTCCGGGAAACCCTCACCGGCTCGACGACATAGCGCATCGCGGTACTCCGCGGATTCGCATCGCGGTACCCCGCGGATTCGCATCGCGGTACCCCGCGGATTCGCATCGCGGTACTCCGCGGATTCGCATCGCGGTACCCCGCAGTTTGATTGCTTATATGCCGAGGCTCTTGCGGAGCTCGGAAACCGTCTCGTCCTTCATTGTGAAGGTGTGTTCCTCCGAAGGGAAGGCCTTCCCCTGCACGTCGGCGATATATTTCTTCACCGCCTCCAGTTGCACGGAGTACACGTCCGCGTAAACTTTTACAAACTTGGGTGTAAACCTGCGGAACAGACCCACCATATCGTGCAGGACCAGCACCTGGCCGTCGCAGTCCAGCCCCCCCCCTATCCCGATCGTCGGGATCGTAAGCTTTTCCGTGATGAGGCCGGCGAGCTGCCGGGGAATGGCCTCCAGGACAAGGGCGTATGCTCCCGCCTCCTCCAGGGCGACCGCGTCGTCAATGACCTTTCTCGCCGCATCAATCGATTTCCCCTGGACCTTGAACCCCCCGAGCATCCCCGCGGTCTGGGGCGTCAGCCCTATATGGCCGAACACGGGAATGCCTGCCTTCACGATCGCATTCACTGTTGCAGCCATTTCCTGGCCGCCTTCCAGCTTCACCGAGTCGCACAGTCCGTCCTTGTAGAGGATCCCGGCGTTCGTGATGGCCTGCTCGCGCGAGATGTTGTAGGACATGAAGGGCATATCACCCACGACGTGCGCCCGCTTGACGGCGCGCATGACGGCCTTCGTGTGGCTGAGCATCTCTTCCATGGTGACCGGCACCGTGTCCCGGTATCCCAACTCGACCATCCCCAGGCTGTCACCAACGAGGATGATGTCGATCCCAGCCTCGTCCACGCACTGCGCCTGCGGGAACGAATAGGCCGTGATCATCGAGATCTTCTTCCGCTCCTTTTTCATCGCAAGCAGATCCGGAATCATTATCTTTTTGATATCGCTCATCTGGACGTGCTCCTTGAAAGGTGATATATCAGTTTTACAACTCTACAACAATCTCCATCTGCATACAAGTTCTGCCCTGAAATTGAAACGATTTCTCGTGCTCATGGAGGGCTGCTGAATGACTGGCTCAATTACCGATGTCCCGGGGATCCTTGTGGGGCACGCCCAGGACGCTGTCGCGGCCAAGGGGTGCACCGTCATACTCTGCGAATCAGGCACGGCTGCGGGAGTCGACGTAAGGGGCGGCTCACCGGGCACCCGCGAGACTGACTGCCTTGCCCCGACGGCTTCCATGCCATGCCCTCAGGCAATCTATCTTTCCGGAGGGAGCGCTTTCGGACTTGACGGGGCAACGGGCGTTCAGAAGTACCTCGAGGGAAAGGGGATCGGCTTCGATACCGGGGCAGGCCGGGTGCCGATCGTCTGCGGCGCGGTGATCTTCGACCTCAACGTGGGCCGGGCAGACAGGCGTCCTGACCAGGAGATGGGCATGCAGGCGTGCCTGAACGCGGGAGTGAAGGTGGCCCAGGGCAACGTCGGCGTGGGCACGGGAGCGACCTCCGGCTGGGCCGCAGGCCCTGTGCGCCGGATGAAGACCGGTCTCGGCACGGCGAGCTGCAGGACGGGGGACCTCATCGTCGGGGCAATCGTCGCGGTCAACTGCTGGGGCGATGTGATCGACCCGGAAACGGGCGAAGTGCTTGCGGGCACTCTCACCGATGCGGGCGACGGTTTCGCCGGCTCCCAGCAGCTTCTCATCGCCCACCCGCTGGGCGTCAACACCTACGCGTCGCACAGCACTATCGGCGTGGTCGCCTCCAATGCGAGGCTGGACAAGGCCCAGACAAGCCGGGTCGCCATGATGGCTCATGACGGCTACGCGCGCGCCATTGTCCCAGTCCACACTTTCGTGGAGGGGGACATCATCTTCTCCGTCGTCACGGGGACGGTGGAGGCAAGCGTTTCCGTCGTTGGTGCCCTTGCCGCCGAGGCGATGACCCAGGCGATCCTGAATGCCGTGAGAAGCGCCGAATCCGCATACGGGTATCCCGGCTACGAGGAGGTCCTGGCCCGGCGGCGGAAATCGAGGCGATAACGGGTGCGATCAGCAAAAAGGGCGCCTGAAGGCGCCCTTTCATTGTCTCTTGCGCGGGTCCGCGCAGGAGTAACTACTTCACTTCCTGGACCATGACTTTTTGGCCGTCCTGGATCTTGAAGATATATGTCGGCTTGTTCGTCGGCACGCCCTCCTTCATGTCCCAGTCGAACATGATGCCGTGGAAACCTTTCACATTCTGCATGTAGTCGGCAATCATCTTGCGCTCGGCCTTGAGCTTGCCGGGGCTGCCGGTGACGCCGGTCTTTTCTATTGCGTCCTTGATCATGTACACCGCGTCATAGTAGTTGGTGGAGAGGCTCGGGGGCTGCTCGCCCTTGTGCGAGTCCCCGTACGCCTGCTTGAAGGCGTTCCACCGTGGGGAGTCGAGGCCCGGATTGATGTAGTTGTAGATCTCCGCGCCGTTCAGGTCCTTGCCGCCCGTGGCGTAGAGGTCGGGTGCATCGGCGCTGCTGAACAGCAGCAGGTGGTCCATGTTCTTCCAGCCCCGGCTCTTCAGTTCCTTGATGAGCTTCGCCGCGGAGGCGGGCTTGCAGACGAACACAATGCCGTCAGGCTTCTCGTTGAGGGCCTTCACGACCAGCGGACCGAAGGTGACCGCGTCGCTGGGGACTTCCACCTTGTCCAGCACCTTGATTCCCAGTCCGGTGATTCCCGCAACATGCGCATCGGCCATGCCGGGCCACGGGCCGTAGTTCTCGACGAACTGCACGACCTGCTTCATGTCCGGGAACTGCTTCGCCCAGGCGGCGACCAGAGGCGCAAGCCTCTCCTGCGTCGAGGGGAACCATGAGATCGTCCAGGGGAAGAACTTCTGTGCGTATTCCAGCGACGTGGTCGCGGTGATCGACGGCATCCCGTTCTCCACCGCGATCGGCATGGCGGCCATGATGACGGGCTCGGGCACGGGCCCGAGGGCGACGAGGGAGTCCTTCACGAGACGGGCCATTTCGGTCGAGCCCTTCTGCGGATCCAGCGCCGTGTCGACGCCCACGACCCTGACGGGCTTGCCCTTGATTCCGCCCGCGTCATTGATCTCCTTGGCGGCGCGCTCCGCCCCCCATTCGAGGTACTCGCCGATGCTCGCGATGGCGCCGGTGAGCGAGTTCAGGAAGGGGATGGTCCATTCCTTGGGAGCGGGCTGCCCACACCCGACCAGGGAAAACAGCAGCGCTGCCGCGATGAGAACTCCGAGTGCTTTCTTCATACGTCCTCCTTACAGGATATTTCTTTTCTTCCGGACGCCCGAAAGAAAGGATTCGATGGAAAAGACAAAACGCCGGGTGATGAACCCCTCCGGCTTCAGGACCAGGACAAGAACCAGGAGCGCGCCGTAGATGACGATTCTCCACTCCTGGATGGACGGCGGGAACAGGAGCGGCACGCCGTAGAGAATCGGTGCAAGCACAACCGTCCCCCATTGCGTGGCGTAGCCACCCACGAAGATGACCGTCATCGCGATACCCACCAGCGCGAAGGTGAAGAAATCAAGGTGGAAGCTCTTGTAGATGAACCCGTACAGCACTCCGGCGCCGCCGGCAACGGTGCAGCTCACCGTTTGCAGAAGCCTGCCCAGCCCGCGAATGTCGACACCAAGGGACGCGGCGAGCTCCTTGTCCATGAATACCGCCGAGGCGGCCCGGCCCAGCCTCGAGTGGTCGAACCGGTGAAGGAGAAAACCAACCAGCAGGAGAAGGCCGGCGAGGATGGCCATGATCGTCCACCTGTGTGCGCCAGGGCTGCCCCCGATGTTCGGCAGGCCGAAGATCCCCATCGCGCCGCCCACCGCCTTGAGGTTTTCGATGACGGTGCGCGTGATGAAAATGAAAGTGAATCCGACAATGACCACCGCGAATGTGGGCGCATTCCCGATGAATAACGAGACCAGCCAGCCGACGATCCCGCCCAGCGCGAAACCGGCGAGAAGAGCCCATGCAAAGGGGACATTCAGGCTCATGACGAGCCACGCGGCCGTGTAGCCCGAGATGGCCATGTTCGCCACCGTGATGAAGTGCAGCTGCCCCACCCGGTAGGGCAGGTACAGGGCCCAACTGAGGAGGATGTTCACCGCGGTGATGGATAAAAAGTAGTACAGCGGAAGCGGCACCTCTCCTCCCCTCTACAGCTTTGTGCCGAAGAGGCCCTTCGGCCTCACCAGGATAACAACGAGCATTATGACGAATGCGATGGCGTTCGACCATGAGCCGGAAACGTAGCCCTGGACGATCGCCTCCAGGACTCCCAGGAGGAGCCCGACGACCAGGCCGCCGGCAAGGTTTCCAAGGCCCGCGATGATGGAGACGGCGAGCACCTTGTGCGCGACCTGCTCGCCCAGCCCGGGGGAGGCGGAGCCCAGGAGCATCGCCAGGAGCACGGCGATGATCCCGCCCAGCACACCCGACAACGCGTAGCTGTACAAGCCGGTGCGCAGGATTGGAATACCCACCAGGCGCGCGCCGTTGGGGTCCTCCGCGATTGCGCGGAACGCCCTGCCCGGGCGCGTGCGGTACAGGAGAAGAAAGAAACCGGCCACCGCGACGATTCCCACTGCCAGGGACCACACCTGCCCGGAGACAATGGTGATCAGGCCCACCCGTACGATCGGGGCCTCGCTGGCCAGGCTCTCGGGGAAGGCGATGGGAAGGCCCTGGTTGAAGGAGTGGGACAGCACGTCCGTGATGATCATCCCGATCCCCATTGAAAGGACCATGGTGCTGTTGATGTCCACTTCTCCTCTCTTTGCCATGACCTTCTGGAAAAGGGGCGCGGACACAAGATTCAGGGCGATGGAAGATGCCACGCCGGCGAGGATCCCGAGGAAAAGGTTGTCCCCCGTCAGCCGCAGGACGACCCAGGCAATGTACATGGAGAAAACGACGACCTGGGGGTAGGAGAAGTGGATGATCATCGCCACGAGGAGAAGAAGATTGAAGCCGGTGACGAGCAGTACATAGATGCTTCCCAGCGAAAGACCGTTGATGACCTGGGCGATGAATACCTGCATCCTCTACGCCCCCATGTACGCGGCCCTGACGCCGGGATCGTTCAGAAGCTGCTCGGCGGACCCGGTCAGGGAGACCGTACCGGTTTCCAGGACGTACCCCCGGTGCGCGCATTTCAGCGCCTTGTACGCGTTCTGTTCCGACAGGAGAATCGTGTAGCCCTCCCTGTTCAGCCGGGTGAGGATGGCGAAAATGTCATTCACGACGATCGGGGCCAGCCCGATCGAGGGTTCGTCGATCATGATCAGCTTCGGCGCCGACATCAGCGCCCTGCCGATCGCGAGCATCTGGCGTTCGCCTCCGCTCAAAGTGCGCGCGACCTGGTCTCTGCGCTCTTTCAATATGGGGAACCACTCATACACGCGCGCGAGATTGCGCGCGACATTGCGCATGTTGTGGTGCGCGCCGAGGAGAAGGTTGTCCAGGACGGTCATTGACGAGAACACGCCTCGGCCCTCCGGCACGAGGCAGAGGCCCGCCCGGACGTTGCGGTCCGCCCGCGCCCCGCCAATGTCCGCTCCGTCGAAAGTGATGTTTCCGGCGAGCGGCGTGTTGATGCCGAGAACCGTTTCGAGGAGCGTCGTCTTCCCCGNNTTGAAGAGCGTCGTCTTCCCCGCCCCGTTCGCGCCGATGAGCACGACGATCTCCCCCGGAAAAACCTCGACGCTCGCCTGCCTCAGGGCATTGACGTGCCCGTACGAGACCGAGAGGTCTTCCACCTTGAGGAGGGGATCGAGGTTACTCCGCGCCAAGGTATGCCTCCAGGACGCGGGGGTTCGTGCGGATGCTGGCCGGAACGCCTTCCGCGATTTTTTCCCCGAAGTTGAGGACGGTGACCAGGTCGGAGAGGTTCATCAGCATCTTCACGTCGTGGCTCACGACGACGACGGTAACGCCGGACTCACGGACCGTACGGATGATCTCTTCCACCTTCTCGATCTCCCGGACCCCCATGCCGGACGCGGGCTCGTCCAGAAGCAGGAGCTTTGGCTCACCGACAAGGGCGCGCGCGATCTGCACGAGCTGCCGCTCGGTCCAGACGAGGTCGCTCGCCCATCTGTCCGCGCTCGCCTCAAGACCTGCCATGGCAAGCGCCGCCATTGCGCGATCGTGGATCTCCGTCTCGCGGCGCGACCGCACGAATGGCAGCCTCAAAGCCGCGTCCACCGCCGCCATACCGATCCCGTCATTCACTCCGGACATGACGTTCTCCAGCACCGTCATGCCTGGCACGAGCTTGCCTGCCTGAAAGGTGCGACGGATGCCTTTCCGGGCAATGATTTCGGGTCGATTGCTGGTAATCTCCATGCCATCGAGTGCGATCGTACCGGCATCCGGTCTCAGCAGCCCGGTCACGCAGTTGAAAAGCGTCGTCTTGCCGGAGCCGTTCGGGCCGATAATCCCATGGATCATTCCTCTGGCGATCTCGACGTCCACGTTGTTCAACGCCTGGATGGCACCAAACGACTTGCTCAGGCCCGACACGCGAAGCATCGGGCCATCCTAAGAAAACGCCGTGCGACTGTCAACGCGCATCTAAGATATCAGTTCCCGGAGCTGAGGAAACGGCTTGCCGAGAGAACGTATATACGCGCGGATTCCTCGAGCTCATCGATATCGACGTACTCGTCGACCTGGTGCGGCATGTGCCGCGGTCCCGGACCGTTTACGAGGCAGGGAAGCTTCCTCCACGCACTGAGAAAAGTCCCATCCGTCGCTCCGGGCACTCCGTTCCAGAGCGGCTCGCGACCGGTGATTTCCCGAAACGCCTCGGCGGAGATCCGGGCAATCGGCTCGTCCCGCGAGATGGCAACCACCGGGCGATCCTCAATGAACTCGATCTCCGCCCTGAAATCCGGGTCGACCCCCGAGAGATCCTCCAGGATGCGGCGCAACCGCCCACGCACCACGCCGTGCTCCTGCAGGAGTGTTGTTCGGATATCGACGTAACCGACAGCCTCACCGGGGATCACGTTGAGCTGTGCAGGGCTCCCCGGGGGCGGCGACTGGATCACGGTGAAAGTGATCGAGGGCAGCCCGAGCAAGGGGTCCATCCCGCACCTTTCCTTCTCCTCCGCCTCGTATCTCTCGAAGGAAAGGACAATCCGTGCCATGCTCGTGTTCGGATTGATGCCGGACAGCGGCATCGCTCCATGGGCCATCTTTCCGTGAACGCGGACGATCGCCCTGATGGCTCCCTTCATGGAGATGCAGAGGTTGTTCTCTTCAGGCTCCGGCACCAGGCACGCGGTGACGTCATCGGCGTGGCCCGCATGGATGAAGCTCTTGATGCCCAGCATCATCCCCTCTTCGTCGCAGACCAGTCCCAGGCGGATCCTCCCTTTCCAGCGAACGCCTGACGTATGGAACGCTTTCGCCGTGAGGAGCGCCACGGCAAGGCCCGCCTTCATGTCGCAGGCGCCTCTGCCGTAGATCCGGCCATCCGCGATTTCTCCGCCGAACGGGTCATGTGTCCAGGCTTCCCGATTGCCTTCGCTCACAACGTCCGTGTGGCCTTCCAGCATGAGGCAGGGCCCCGCTCGACCGGAATCCAGTGTGACGATTATATTCTGCCGTTCCGGCGCGGCATCCTGGAGCAGGGGTTCCAGTGCGAGCTCCCTGCGAATCCACTCCGCGATGAACTGTACCACCCCGCGCTCGGTGCCTCCCGTCTCCGGCCGTATCACGGAATCTATCCGCACGAGGTCCTGCGTGAGACGAACAAGCTCGTCGGGATCCACCGCACCGAGAAGTTGACGCTCGTCCATGCTGATCATCGGGCTCGCGCCTTTTCAAGAGCGCGGACGAGTCGGGTGATTGTCGCGTTCACCGGCACCGGAATACCCGCGCGTGCTGCTTCCCGGACGATGGCGCCATTCATGACCTCGATCTCCGACGCCCGGCGCCTGTCGAAGTCCTGCAGCATTGACGATCGGTTGGCGCCCGTTGCCCGGGCGACGTCAAACACCACGGCCAGAGGGTCACCGTGAGTGAGGGCAACACCCCGCGCCCGCGCCACTGCAACGGCCTCCTCGACGAGGTCCGCCATTATTGCCCGGGTTTCCTCCGATTCGAGGAGGCCGCCGTTGGGCTGGTTGGTGATGGCCGTCAGCGCGTTGATGCCCACGTTGATCACGAGCTTGCTCCACACGAGGCCCGCCACGTCGTCGCTCACGTGAGTCTCGAACCCCGCCGCCTCGAACGCGGCGCGGAGCAGGGTGAGCTTCTCGTTTTTTCCATCCGACATGCAGAGGTGGGTCGGTCCCCTGCCGGCGTGCCGGATGCGGCCGGGCCCGAGAAACGTGGCCCCCTGGGAGGTCACCCCGGCGGCGGTGCGGTCGGGCCCGAAGTGACCGCTGAGAATCGCCTCATTGCCGAGCCCGTTCTGCAGCGTGAGCACGATCGCATTCCGGCCGGCAAGGGGGACGAACTGCGCCGCCACCTCTTCCGTCGCGGTTGACTTCACGAAGATGATCAGCACGTCGGCGCCCGCTGTCTCCCGCGGGTCAATGCTCGCCCGCGGTCGGGCCACCGCCACCGCGCCGGTTGCCGCGTCCTCGATTTCGAGTCCTTCCGCGGCGACCTTTTCCACGTGTTCCCTGAAGATGTCGTAGAGCACGACGTCGCAGCCCGAGAGGGAGAGTCTCCCGCCAAACAGTGATCCCATTGCACCGGATCCGACGATGCCGATTTTCATGGGCCCAGAATAGCGGGCAACCGGGGTCACGTCCAGCTTCGGCGGGGCCGTCAGTCCTCGAAGGGCATCTCGATATGCTGGAGGTCCCGTGTCAGGAAGGAGTCCGGAAAGATCTCCCGCGCCTCGCCCACGAGTGTCTTCAACTCCCTGTCGGAGTACCGCGGACTGTAGTGAATGAGACCCAGCCTCTTCACCCCGGCGTCGCGGGCGATCCGGGCCGCCTGCGCGGCGGTAAGGTGCTTCTTCTCCGCCGCGGTCTCGGCAAGCTCTTCGGCGAACATACCCTCGCAGATGAACAGGTCTGACTTCCGCGCGAACTCCACAAGCCCCGGCGCGGCCACGGTGTCCGTGGCAAAGCAGAACTTCCGGCCCTTGCGCTCATCGCCCATGACCTGGGCGGGTCTCACGACGCTGCCGTCCGGCGCGCTCACCTCCTCGCCTCCCTGGAGCTTTGACCAGAGGGGGCCCCGGGGAACGCCAAGCGCGAGGGCCTTCTCGGGGAAGAAGATGCCCGGACGCATGTTCTCCACAAGGCTGTAGGCAAGGCAGGGTTTGGTGTGCATCAGGGTATGCGAGCAGATCGAGTACTCCTCCGCCTTGACGACGGGCATCCCCCCCTCGATTTCCCTGATGACGATTTCGTAGTTGATGTACATGTCCAGGGTCCGCC
This sequence comes from Spirochaetaceae bacterium, assembly GCA_003170115.1. GTDB lineage: Bacteria > Spirochaetota > Spirochaetia > SZUA-6 > Fen-1364 > Fen-1364. Next base: position 8,286 of record PMZS01000345.1, on the reverse strand, counting down.
GCATGGCATCGACGAACTCACGGATCCTGGGCGGGCCATAGATGTACAGCGGTTCGCTGCGGTCCACCTGGGAGGAGAGCATGAGGATCCCCGGGAGTCCCGTCACGTGATCCGCATGGGTGTGGGAAATGAAGATGCTGGTGATCTTCTTCCAGCGGAGGTTCAGGCGGCGAAGCCCTATCTGGGTGCCCTCGCCGCAGTCGAAAAGGAACAACTCCCCTTCCCGGCGCACGAGAACCGAGGTCAGTCCCCTTCCCGGCAGGGGCATCATTCCGCCCGTGCCCAGCACGAACACTTCGAGGTTCATCGCGCCTGCCGTCCCTATTCCGGAAGGTCCGTGACCCTGCCGGCCAGCTCGGGCACCTGCGACGCCGCGTCCTCCAGGGAACGGCGGTTGGCAATCACCGCGGTAAAACCCCGCGAGGAGGACTGGATCAGCTCATGGGCGGCTTCCGAGATACCTTGCCGCTGCACGGCAAGGAGCGAGGTGCGTCGCGCCTGGCGAGCCTCGTCCGTGATGCCGTGGAGCTTCCTCTGCAGGCAGACGAAGCCCTTCTCCCCCGGGTCTATCGGCCGGTCCTCCCTGCCGATCGTGCCGATGACCGCCCTGTCGACCTCGACAGAGTCGAGCGGCCCTGATTCCATCAGCTTCAGCCCTTCGTCGAACGCACGGATCGTTGCCGTGATGTTGGGATCCCGGTAGGAGCCGAGCAGGAAAAGCCCGTCCATGTTCCGGGGATAGGAGAAAGCGCCATATGCGCCGCCCTCCATTCGCACCTTCTCCCAGAGGTAACCGGTGGAGAGGAGATGGCCCAGCACTGCCACGGGGCCGTTCAGCGGGTGCTCGAAACGAAAGCCGGGCAGGGCGCGCGCGACGTAGCCTACCGATGCGCTGGCGACGAGCGATTCGCCTCTCACTGCGGGCGTGCGCGCCGCGGTGTGCGCAGTCGCGCCGGTATTCTCCGAAGCATGCACGGCACTGGCCGGCAGCCGGCCGGCGAGCCTGTCCACCGCCCCGCTGATCTCCGCGGAGCACTCGCTCACTGCCGTGGCGTTGGCGATCAGCAGGGATCGCACGAGCAGGTCCGACCTGATCTTCTCCAGGGACTCAGCGATCCGGGGAAGCTCGGCATTTATGTTCCGCGCGATCCCGTCCACAAAGAGAAGCTGCGTAATGCCCCTCCACTCCTCCTCCTTGGCCACCGGCTCGGAGATCATCCCCGCGGCCCTCAGCATGGCGAACTGGTGTCCCCCCGGGATCAGTGCGGACTTCAGGTCGTTGCGCAGCTCGAGGAGGATGTCGCGAAGGCGCGGGAGGTCCTGGAACTCGGCGGAAGCCAGAAGCCGCGCCACCAGGTCCGCTGCCTCCGCGAGGTTGTGACGGAGGCAGCGTGTTCGGAAGAACATGAACTGTCCGAAACCCTCGGGCCGCCCCGCGATGCCCCCCGCGTCCAGCGAAGCCGAGAAACCCCCCGTGAGACGAAACAACTCAAGCGCGATTTCATCGTAGCGGGCGCCGGGAATTCCCATTCCGCAGACGGCGCGGCCGAAAAGCGGCAGGAGAAGGGAGAGCTCCCCGGTCAGCCCATCCGTGGGAAAGGCAAGGTCAAGATAGATGATTTCGTTGGTGTAGATGTCGTGCAGGGCGAGCGGCAGCCCTGCGGGGGTCCGGGTATCCTGGTGAGGGATCCGTTCGACGTTCGGGGGAATATCCGATCTCCGAAGGGACGGAATTCGCGCAAGGTTCTCCGCGGAGTCGGGCTCAAGCTGATACTCCTTGAAGGCGCGGGCGTCGAAGACGGCGGCTTCCCTCTGGGCAGGGGTCATGCGGCCCATCGCCGCCTCCACCCTCGCTGTCTCCGCAGCCGCGTCCCGCTCCTCCTGGCCAGGGTCGGGTCGCACGACGAGGGTCAGCCTGTGGTTGTTTGACACAAAGCTGCTCTCAAGGCACTCCTCCAGGAACCGGGGCCGCGTGGCCATCCGTTTTCTCAGCTCGTTCATCGGGCCGGCGAATTCCAGCGAATCGAACGGATCCGCCCCGTGGACCCAGCCACGGAGGGCCCTTCCCATGAGTCGGAGTGAGTAGGGAGACCCGCCGCCTCTCATCTCGCGGTGGCGGAACTCGACGCGGTTCATCATGGACTGCACGAGGACGGGATCAAGCCCGTTTCGGGACAGGCCCGCCACGGTGTCCAGGATCAGGCCTTCGATCCGCCGCTCCCGCTCCGGCTCCGTTCCGCGCACGCCGACCGCGAAGATCATCTGTTTCAGGTCGGTCTCCAGCCCGCTCACGGGGGACAGATCCTCTCCGAGCCCGGAATCGACAAGCGCCTTGCGCAGGGGCGAACCCGCGCTCTCCACGAGAATCTCGGAAAGCACCTCGTGCGTGACGATCTCGACCGGGTCCGTGACGGGAGGAAGCATCCAGCTCAGCGTGACGCTGGATCGCCCTTCGGGGGGCGTGTCTTTCTTCACGGGGAAGGACTTCTGCAGGCGGCGGGGGGCCTCCCAGCGCTTTTGCAGCGGTATGACCGCGTCAGTGTCGATCGCCGAATAACCGGAGAGAAAGTTCTCCTGCAGAAACGTCAGGATGTCCTCCAGGGGAATGTCGCCGTAGAGAAAGATTCGGCAGTTGGAGGGATGATAGTAGCGGGCGTGAAACGCGCGGGCCGCCGCGAGGGTGAGGCCGGGTATCGCGGCAGGGTCGCCGCCCGAATCGTGCACGTATGGGGTGTCGGGAAAGAGCGATCGCGAGGTCCATTCCGAGACGATGGAATCGGGGCTCGAGTAGGCGCCCTTCATCTCGTTGTAGACGATCCCGGCGAAGCGCATCCGACCCTTCGCGCCGTCCTGCCCTGCCTCCTCAAGCCGCCACGCCTCCTGCATGAAGGTTTCCTTCCTCAACAGGGGACGGAAAACCGCGTCTCCGTAGACGGTCATCATGTTGAAAAAATCGGCGCGGTTGCAGCTTGCCGCGGGGTACACGGTACGGTCCGGATACGTGAGTGCGTTCAGGAAAGTGTGCATGCTCCCTTTCAGGAGGGCGGAGAAAGGCTCCTTGACGTGGAACCGGTCGGAGCCGCTGAGCACCGAGTGCTCGATGATGTGGGACACGCCGGTGTCGTCCCGCGGTGGCGTCGTGAAACAGAAGGCAAAGAGGTTTTCCTGGTCCGCGCTGGCAAGGTGGAGGATTTCACATCCCGTGTCCGGGTGGCGGAGCAGCACGCCCTCCACGCGGTACTCCGGAAGAGCGCGGCGCGACATGACAGCGAAGCCTCGAATGGATTCGTTGCGTGGCATGGCCTCCTGAATATACGGATGGTTCTTCCCCGTGTCTACGATGGAGCTCCCGGCGTGGAGCTCCCGGCACTTCCTTTCTGATATACTCCGGCGCCATGGGAACCTCTCTCCGTCATCGACTGATGCGGCATGCCCGGTTTACCGAGGCCATCCGCGCCTTTTTCCAGGGTCGCGGGTACGCCGAGGTCGACACGCCCGCCCTCTCCCCGCACCTCATCCCCGAGCCCGCCATCGAGGTGTTCCAGACCGAGTACTTCCCCGAGCGCGGACCCGCGCGCCCGATGTGGCTCATTCCCTCACCCGAGTTGTGGATGAAGCGTCTCCTTGCGGAGGGAGCAGGCGACATCTACCAGATCAGCAAGAGCTTCCGAAATTGCGATTTCGGCGGACCGTACCACAACCCCGAGTTCCGGTTGCTGGAATGGTACACGGTCGGAGCCGGCTACCTCGATTCCGTCGGGGTGACCGAGGACCTGTTCTCGCATCTTCTCGCCCGGACCGCGCCGAGTCGCCCCGGGGAGGAGCTCTCTCCGCCGTTTCTTCGCATGTCGATGGAGGAGGCGTTTCATCTGTACGCGGACATCGATCTGGCCCGGTGCCAGGATCCCCTGTCCATGAAGGCGGAGGCTCAGGGGAAGGGGATCCTGATACAGGGTTCCCCGACGTGGGAAGAGGCGTTTCACATTGTGTTCCTCACGCTGGTCGAGCCTCGCCTCCCGCGGCAAAAACCGCTCGTCCTGTTCGACTACCCTGCCCTCGTGCCCACGACGGCGCGCCGACGGCCGGGAACGCCGTGGTCGGAAAGATGGGAACTGTACGTGGACGGGGTCGAGATCGCCAACTGCTACACGGAAGAGACGGAACCGGGCGTGCTGCGTTCCTTCGTCCGGCACGAAGAGGAGCGCCGCGGAAGGTGCCGCACGGCGCACGCAAGCGACCCGGATTTCGCTGACCTGTTCCCCTCCGGGTTTCCCGAGTGCAGCGGCGCCGCCCTGGGCGTCGACAGGCTGGAGATGGTGTTTGCCGGAGAAAAATCGCTCGAGGGGGTGATCTTGTTCCCGTTTTCCGCTATACTGGGCGGACAATCCGGCAGACGCGTGAAAGGGATCACATGATCAAGGCGAGTGACATTGCGAAAGGCACGTTCATCCTCATCAACAACCAGCCCCATGTCTGCACGGAGCGTGAGTACGTGAACCCCGGCAAGGGTTCCGCGTTTGTCCGCCTGAAGCTGAAGAACATCAAGAGCGGTTCCGTCCTCCGCCAGACGAACAAGGTGCAGGACAACCTGGAGGACGTCTCCGTCGAGTACAAAGAGGTGCAGTTCCTCTACGCCGACAGTGAGAACTATGCGTTCATGGACACCAAGACATACGACCAGTTCAACATCCCCATTGAGGGTGAAGAGGAGAAACGCGACTTCCTCAAGGACGGGGACAACTACCAGGTCGTCTTCTGGGAACAGACGCCGATCGACATCAAGCTTCCCACAAAGATGGTCTTCACGGTCTCCGAGGCGGAAAAAGCGGAGCGCGGGGACACGGTGAGCGGCGCCACAAAGGTCATCACGTGCGAGACGGGATTGAAAGTGAAAGTGCCGTTGTTCATCAAGCAGGGCGACAGGATCCTGGTCAACACCGAAACGCGGGAATACCAGGAACGGGTGAACGCCTGACGGAGGTTTCCAGGGCGGACGCCGACAGGCGTCCATTGTCCCCGATTCTCTTCCTCGTCTCGTCCGCCCACTTCTTTAATGACATCTACATGGGCTTCCTGAAGCCTTCACGTATTCTTGGTTATTGAAATCCACCTGAAAACCGACAGCACCAAGCCTGAAGGCTCCCCAACGGGAGCCTTTACCTTGGGGCTATCCTTCTGTTCAGACTGTACTCTGCTGGCTGGCGTAGACAGGAGCGCGAAAAGTACGGATACATAGTAAATATGAAGATAAGGCTCACGCAGGGGGCAGTCACAGCAAAGTAGGCACAGCACTGGGCGAGACAGAACAGGGTGGGAAGCTTTTTGACTTGACATGGGCTGTATGCTATTGAGGTTCTTTGATGTGTTCGGCGCTTTGGCTCCTGCCGGGTTCCGTGCGGGAGCCTTTGATTTGATTGACCCCCCGCTGTTGCCACTGATACAACTTTTCCATGCCCGATACCTTCCCAGTTGTCAGATGGTCAGAAATTGACTCCGCACTCGCCCAAGCCCAAACCCTTACCGACCGGAACTCCCTCCGTTTGAAGGTTGAAACGCTCCAACACCTGTCAAAGCAGAGCAAGCAGAGCAAGCAGAGCCTTCACACGCAGAATCAAATCTCGGGCTACAGGCTCCGGATAGACCGTAAGCGTGGCGAGTGGCTTCAGGATCACGTTGACCAGGGCAGTGACCGAAGAGTGAATCAAGGTTCAACGGCTCAACCTTGAAATCCTACGAGATCACGAAGAAGGAATCCCACGTCTTGCAGCGGATCGCTTCTATACCTGAAGAAGCCCTTGAGGAGTACTCTCTACAGGGGGATTGCACAAGCCGATGACTTGGATGCCTGAAGACTACAGGCAAAGGAAAGCATATGACCAAAAGGGCAAGGGGCAAGTTGGCAAGGTGGGCAAAGACTTACTACCGGGAACAAATGGACCTACATGGTTGGCTAATGGTGAAAGCCGAAAAGCAAGAAGTTTTGAATCAAGTGGAGTCGTCAGAAAGTCTATCTGAAGATGACGAATATGAAATCCTTCAGCAAATTATCACCCTGCTTGCAAAGGACATAGGAGAAGGAAAGTTCAAACAACTTTTCGTTGGGGAAAATCAAGTATGAAAACAGAACTGAGCAAAGCGATGGAAAAGATGCTCTCGGAGACAAGGCGGACAACAAACGGATACGAGTTCAAATGTTGGTGTGAGGTCACTGTTGATATAAAGAAAGAAATAACGGAAGCGAAAACACACTGCCACACTTACGAAGTTTGGTGTGATCAGTATAAAAAGGATTCTGCAATCATTATTTCTGTGGGTGCGAATGAAGACCAGAACAAGATGGACATAGAGTGTGTGCGCTCGTATCTCCTCAATCACGGATGGCAAGAAGAAATGGAGCATCAGCCGTGAACGTCATAGAGGATTTGGAAAAGCAGTTGAAGAAAAAACTTACAGACTTGACCCAAATAAATGCTGAGATATCAAATCCACAAAATGAGTTTCAATATCAAAATCTTCACAAAAAACAGTCTAAAGACCTTATCAAGGAAATCCGTGATCTTGAGGTTGCTGTTCATACTCTAAAGTATGGGAAGGTGAGTGTAGTATGGAGCAAGGTGACTATAGTTGTAGCCGTAGCCACTGCCTTGCTTGTTACCTTTCTATTTGAGTCTTTCAAACCCGAGATCACTGATTGGATTAGGCACCTGTTAGGACTCGCAAGCCTACCAAGATAGGGGAAGCGCAAATCCTGTGAAGAAGGATACCGTTCGTCATTTCTTCTCCAACGCCCATGTAAGCGGCATTCTCGTTGGCATCGTACTTTTGTTCGTCTCGTCTCTTTATGCTTCTTGGACTGCAAAGATTGACCTTCTCAAAGGCTTTCTGTTTGTGATCACATTTTTTGTTCCGATTTGGATTCTTATTGGTCTCATAATACTTTATCTGATTGTCTCAAAAGTCGTCGCAAAACGTCCACCAGCTTATCTGCGATATGTGAGGGAAGAGATTGAAGGGAGAATGTTCCGTTGGCGCTGGCAGACCCATACCGAAGGACGCATAACACTCGCTGACTTGCAAAGGATATGCCCACATTGTGAATGCACACTCTTGGAGTTGCCTCCTAGTACGTGGTGTCCCAAATGCCACAAAGCCTTTGACCATCTTCCGATGTCAAAGGAGGTTGAGATTCAAGGCATTATCATAGGTAATGCGCGACAGAGATTCAGGAACACCAACTTCGCACTGCTGAACTCCGTTCCGAAAATTAGTGGGTCTCGACAGTGACTGGTCAGTTGTGCTTGCGAAATGAGCGATAGGGCTCCCGACAGAATGGGGAGCTTTTTCTTTTGTAGCGGATTGAACATGACAAGCAGAGAGGAATTTCAACAGTGGGCATCATAGAAGACTTGCAACAGAAGTTGAAGGACAACCAAGTCCTATTGGAAAACGTCAGCAGAATGGCAACGGAGAAGGAGCGGATTCACGGACTACTAAGGGAATCCATTCGCTACGAGATGAAGAATGGAGTTGGCATCGCTCAAACACAAGAGTTTGTCTCTTGGTTTGAACAGGCAGAGGCTTTCGAGATTCGACAACTGAAGGACAGCGAGGCTTACAACAGGTGGAAGCATCGGTTTACGCAACCAACGATGTCCGAGTCAACAGACATGTTTAGGACAGCAGAAATGTCTCCGTTGCTCGTCATGCAGCGAGTTCAAGATGAGATGAAACACTGGCTTTCGGACTATGACACAACGGTTGATGTAAAACTGATACAGACCGTAAATGAACGCATCCAAGAAATCGCAGTTACCATTCAAAGCCTTCAGTATGGCAAGGAAGGTGCGGTATATGGCAAGGCATCGGTTGAATTGACCAAGACCAACATACTACTTTCCGTCCTGATTCCTTCCGGCATCCTTGTCCTTACCTTCATAGGAACCGTGCTATTTGAGACATACAAAAACGGAATCACTGCTTGGATACGGTGCTTCTTTCATCACCTGTAGCGGCGTCTTGCTCTACGGGGGTGCCTACCCCACCTTGTAGAATGTATTCATCAACAGCAGTCATAAGAGCCTTCGCCTGAAAGCCTACCTTGCTTTGATACTCCTTGAAAGCTCTCTGATTCAGGTACTCAACCGAGAAAGTCGAGATATTGTCAATTGTTGTGGACGGGAAAGTGAGCGTATCTGATCGATGCTCGTCTTTTCGGGGGGTGTCCAAGTGTACCACCCCGACCCAGATCGTTTGTTGTAGCCCTGCCACGGAGCTCGTTTTTCCTCC
>PMZS01000346.1 GCA_003170115.1 Spirochaetaceae bacterium | reverse complement strand
GCTGAGCGAGAGCGCCGGGAGGCTCATGGGACAGAGGGGCTCCGGCTCCCCTTCGCACACACAGGAGGAGATACTCGCGGATCTGCGCACGCGCGAGCCGTTTGCGGTGGAGTTCTTTTCAGTCTTCACGCAGCCCTACGACATGCTTCGCAAGAGCCTGGAGTACCTCGGGAAGAGCCTCCGCGCCCACGAGCAGGTGCGCGTCTCCGACCTCGCGCGCGTGGTGAAGGACGGGTGCCGGCTCATTGCCATCACGGCCGCGGTGGAACGGGAGAAACTCGTCCTTCTGTTCGACATCGCCCGGGAGGTGAATCTCGACAAGACCCCGGGCGCCCGGGCAGCCGGGGAGATGCTGGAGGCGGAGGGCTTGTTCCGCGCCAGTTATCAGAACCTGGGACGGTTCGCCCACGAGCTGTACCCCGCGCTCCTGAAGATGATCGACGCGTTCTACACGGAAGAGGACGTGACGGCCGAGAAGACGGCCGCCGTTCGCCAGTTTCTCGAGATCCAGGACAGCGACATTCTCACCTGGGAGGGGTGGGAGCGGAGGATGCGCGAGCTTCGAGAAAAAGAGCTGCAGGAAAGACAGGCCCATGAGCTGGCGCGCCTGGAACAGGAAAAGACGGAGAAGTTCAGTGTCCGCTTCGAGGGCACCCTCACAATGCTCGCCTCCCTCTTCCCCGACTCGGGCGTGGAGCGCATCGAGCAGGGCGAGTTTGTCCTGCCCTATTTCACCAACAGGATCTTCCGACACTCACCGGTCTTCCAGGCGCGGGCGGTGGACCTGGAGAACGTTTCCTCCCAGGACATCATGGGCATCGTGCTCGTGCTCCATTCCCTCATCGACGACATGCTTTTCTCCCTCGATCCCGGGGTTCTGGAGAAGCTGGTCGGTCGCGAAGGGCTGCACGGCGACCTGCTCGCGCTGAGAGACCAATGGCGCGAGGCGTACCCAAGGGTCTTCGAGCCCTACCTCGACGCGGTGCGGGAGTACGCGCGGGAGACCGGCGGAGATCCCCGGTACGCGGCGCAGTTCAGGAACAGCCAGCGCGCCCGCACCCTCGCGGAACGCATCAACCAGCTGCGCAACGCCGCAATCAAGGGCTTCGGCCACCTCATGACTGAGCGGGGGCATGTCGAGGGCCCGAGCGTCCACGAGCTGGCCTCCCGGTTGTCCGTCCTTCTCACCGAGGCGGGGATGGTGCTCAACCAGACCACGCTCGGCGCCGGGGACCCGGTGAGCAGGAAGGTCATGGAGGATCTCGGGGCGAAGGGCATCGTGGACTTCATTGCCGCGGCCCGGACGGGAACGGTGGACTACCACCCCGTCACCCGGCAGCTGAAGAGATGGATCGAGGCCCGGTTCCGGGAGACCGTCATGGCCATCCCGCAGAAGGCCCAGGTCGCGTTCCTCGACGTCCTGCGGGGCGTGGCATACCTGTACGACTCCCTGCTGAACGACCCGAAGAGCCCTGCCGCCCTTGCGGGACACGGGATAGTCAATGCCTCCTCCGCGGAACACGCGGTGTGGAGCAAGGAGAGGGCCGTGGGCGCGCGGGACGCCCAGCAATCCCTTCAGGCGACCCTCGGGGAGCAGTTCCCCGGGCGGCATCTCGACGCACTCACCGGCCTGAAGAACAAGGACTACTTCCTGAACGAGCTTCCCCGGAAGCTCCAGCGGCTGCGCGGCAGCCGGACTCCACTCACACTGCTGATGATCGACATCGACCATTTCAAGTGGGTGAACGACTCGCTGGGCCACTCCCGGGGCGACGAGGTGCTGAAGGCGACGGCGGCGATGATCCTCGACAACATCCGCGAGGGAGACCTCGCGGTGCGCTACGGGGGAGAGGAAATACTCATCGTGGTTCCTTCCGACATGCACACGGGGATCGTCCTCGCCGAGAGGCTGCGCTTTGCCCAGGAAGGGAAGGTGCTCGCGCGCGAAGGCATGCAGGACGTGCGCAAGGTCGGGAAGGATGGCGGCCAGCCCTGCGCGACGCTTTCCATCGGCGTTGCCGACATCGGAGGTATCCTCGATCTGCAGAAGGCGGTGGAGAAAGCGGACCGGGCGCTCTACGCGGCGAAGCGGACGCGCAATACCGTCATGTTCGTGGACAAGGGCGGAGCTTTCACCGCCTATGCGGATTACCGCCGCCGGGCTGCCGCCGGTTAGTCATCCTCCGCGGCGAACGGCTCGAGCATCAGCGCGAGGGCCGCGGGGACGAGGGCGCGGAGAGAGACGCCCTCCGGCCCGTCCTCCTTCGTGGTGACCGATCCCTGTTCGTAGACGAGCTTCACCAGGTCATAGCGGTCGTACGGGAGTGCCACCCGCACCTCCACCAGCCCTTCCCGGAGAATTGTCTCGATCTTCGCAAGCAGCTCGGGGACACCCTTCCCGGTTCGTGCGCTGACCGCAAGCGAAAGCTCGTGTCGGCCGGCGAGGAGCAGAAGCGTATCCTGTCCGGGGAGGAGGTCGATCTTGTTCCACACCAGGAGGCGCGGGGTCGAGGAAAGCTCCAGGCCGGCCAGGACTTCGTCAACCGCCGCTATCTGCTCGGCCGGGTGGGGGTGCGAGCTGTCCACGACGTGCAGGATCAGCGACGCTTCCTCGATCCCTTCCAGAGTGGCGCGGAAAGCGGCCACCAGGTCGTGGGGGATCTTGCGTATGAACCCGACGGTGTCGGTAAGGAGGGCCTCCCTGCCGCCGGGCAGGGCAAGCCGCCGCGTGATGGGGTCCAGCGTTGCAAAAAGCTTGTCCTGGACGAGCACGCCGGCGCCGGTGATCGCGTTCAGCAGGGAGCTCTTGCCCGCGTTGGTGTAGCCGACCAGGGCCGCCACCGGGGGGCCGGAGCGCTCTCTGCGCGATCGGTGCTGTCGCCTCTGCACCTTCACCTCTTCCAACCCCGCCTTGAGGACGGCGATCCTGCGTCGTGCCTGCCTGCGGTCCAGCTCGAGTTGCGTCTCCCCGGGTCCCCTGAGCCCCACGCCCGCGCCGCCCGTCTGCTGGGAGAGTCCCGCACGCATACCGGCAAGCCGCGGAAGCAGGTACTGGTACTGCGCAAGCTCGACCTGCAGCATGCCCTCCCGGGACTGTGCGTGCTGGCTGAAGATGTCGAGGATGAGCCGGGTGCGGTCGATGATCCGCACCCCGTCCCCCAGCGCCGCCTGGAGCTTTCGCTGCTGCCCCGGGGAAAGCTCGTCGTCGAAGAGCACGTATTTCACGTCGCTCGCCGCCGCGAGCTCCCCCAGCTCCCGGACCTTGCCGGATCCGATCCACGTGCGGGGGTCGGGACGCGCGAGCTTCTGGGTGGTGGCTCCCGCCACGGCGAGGCCCGCGGTCTCAGCCAGCCTCCCCAGCTCGTCCAGCGAATCCTGCATTGTCCATGCGCCCGATGCGCCCTTCAGCTCGACGCCGACGAGGATCGCCCTGCTCCCTGGCGGGGCGCTGGTATCCAGTTCAGTGAGGAAGTCCCTGCTCATCCGGCGGACAGCATACCCGATTCAGCGGCCCGCGGCGAGCCCGGCAATGCGTCCGGTGGACCACGCGGCCTGCAGGTTGTAGCCGCCGGTGAAGCCATCGATATCCAGAACCTCCCCGCAGAAAAAAAGCCCCGGAACGACCCGGGAACCCATGGTGCGCGGGTCGATCTCCTCCAGCCGCACGCCGCCCGCGGTCACCATCTCGGTTCCCTTCTCCCGACCGACGATTGTGAGCGGCAGCCCTTCCAGCAGGACAGCAAGGCGCTTTCTCCCCTCCCGGGACAACTGGGCCGCGGGGAGATCCGTGCTCAACCCCGCGAGCCTGACCAGGACGTCGGCAAGAGCTCGGGGAATGAGCGTGCTCACCGTGGAGGTCACATGCTGCCGGGGCCGCGCGGCCAGAAGGGCGAGCAGCCGCGCCTCGAGCTCCGCCCCGTGCGTGCCGGGGAAGGCGGTGAGGGAGAGCCGAAGGGGCGAAGCCCTGGAAATCTGCATGAAAGCGCAGCGTGAGGAGACACGGAAGGCAAGCGGTCCCGAGATCCCCCGGTGCGTGAAAAGGAGGTCTCCCTCCTCACGGGTGACGCCTTCCCCCTCATTGTGCCAGGCAACTCCGGCTCCCCGAAGCGTAAGACCGGCGAGCTTTCCTGCCCACGACTCCTGGGCCGCAAGCGCCGTGAGTGAAGGCGCCAGCACCGTGATCGAGTGCCCCAGGGATTGCGCAAGCCCGTGGCCGGACCTCCCCCCCGTGGCGATGACGAGGCGATCGAAAGAGTCGCTTCCCCGTCGGGTCGTGAGGCTGAAGACCCCTCCCGCGACGGTGACAAGGTCCACCGCCGCGCGGGCCCGCACCCGGATTCCCGCGCGTCGCGCTTCGGTCTCCAGCAGCCGGCGCACATCCTCCGCCCTGTCGGACCGGGGAAACACGCGGCCTTCCGCCTCCTCGACCAGGGGGAGACCCCTGGAGCGGAACCACCCCATGGTTTCTGTCGGTCCAAAACGGGAAAAGGCCGAGATCAGGAACTTTCCGCCCCGGGGATAGCATCCCGCCAGCTCCCTGATACCATGGCTCGCGTTTGTGAGATTGCACCGGCCTCCGCCGGTACGGAGAACAGTGGCGAGCGGAATACCTGAATCAAATACTGTCAGCTCGGAGCCGGAGCCTGCTTCGGCGGCGGCCAGGGCGGCCATGAATCCGGCCGGCCCTCCTCCGACCACGGCGACGCGAAATCCGCCTTCGGCGACGCGAAATCCGCCTTCAACTATACGCATGCCGGGCAGTCTACCATCTGAAAAAAAAGCTTCGAATACGCGAAACCTCTTGCATTTGTTTTTTGCATGTAGTATTTATTGAACGACGTATGGACAGGGAGGGGACCCGCCGACAGCGCTGCGCAAGAGCGGCTCTTACCCTGCCAGAGATGAGATAGAGGAGTCCCAGCAGAAATGGAAACCAAAGTGCAGAGCACTGAGGAGGCAGAACCTCCAGGTACAATGCCCGTAGCCCAGGACCTTGCCGAGCTGCTCGGCATCCGGACTACGATTCCGTCCTTCACGTCCTTTTCCCGATCCATCAGGAAGCCGGCGTCCGTTCCGCTCAAGTTTCCCACCTCACCACGATCCGAAGAGTTTCGCGCACGGCACTTCCCGCTGATCACCCCCGCGGAGTGGTGCGACTGGCGATGGCAGCTTCGCAACCGCGTGCGCTCTCTCGAGGCGCTGGAGCAGGTTGTGCGGCTGACCAACGATGAGCGGACTGCAATCCAGAGGCATACGGGCCCCCTGCCCTTTGCCATCACGCCGTACTACCTCAGCCTCCTGGATCCGGACAACGCCGAGCACCCGCTCCGAAGGACGATGATTCCGGTCACCGACGAGTATCTCCGCGTGCCCGGAGAGGCGGAGGATCCCCTCGGGGAGGACCGGGACATGCCGGTGCCCGGGATCGTGCACCGCTACCCGGATCGGGTGCTGTTCCTGGTGGCCAACTCGTGCGCGTCCAACTGCCGCTACTGCACGCGGTCGCGCATGGTGGAAAACCCCGACAACAACAGCATCTTCTTCCAGTCACAGTGGGAGCAGGCAATCGCCTACATTGACGCGCATGCCGAGGTCCGGGACGTCCTGCTCTCGGGCGGTGACCCGTTGACGCTTTCCGATGAGAAGCTCGACTGGCTGCTCTCCCGCCTGCGGAGGATCCCGCACGTGGAGTTCCTGCGCATCGGGACGAAGGTCCCCGTCGTGATGCCGCAGCGCATCACGACCTCCCTCGCCCGGGTACTCAAGCGCTCGCACCCGCTCTGGGTCAGCATACATTTCACCCACCCGGACGAGCTCACCCCGGAGACAATTGAAGCCTGCGCGCGCCTTGCGGACGCCGGCATCCCCCTGGGCAGCCAGACAGTCCTGCTTTCGGGCATCAACGACTCGGGGGACACCATGAAGAGGCTCATGCACGGCCTGCTGAAGGCGCGCGTGAAGCCTTACTACCTGTACC
>PMZS01000174.1 GCA_003170115.1 Spirochaetaceae bacterium | reverse complement strand
TGCTTGAGGGACAGGCTACCGAGCAGAAGATGATTCGAATTGAAGACGATGGCGATCCCCGATAACTCCACATGCCTCAACGGAGTAGTAAATCAAGCCGCTGCGAACGTGAGAACCCTTACGAAGACCTGTCTTTCTTTGAGGCACTCGAACGCAAGGAGGCACGAGAGATGAACTTTTGCAACTTCTCAAGTGCTGCGGGCGAGACTCTTTCAGTGATGAGGAGCTATTCACCGGGGTGTTACGACCACGGCAGGCTCTTCGCGCTTTTGTTGTAGGCCCACCATGCGTGTGGTCTATCTTCTGTTCGACGACGAAGGTGCTTTCTTGAGGGGGATGCATTTATGAAAGCGTTATCGGTAATGAAGCGAAACATTTATGACCCGAATAGGTCCATCGTGTTCGAGTACGTCACTAGCGAGGACCCTGCAGAGGAGCTTCACAATGAGGGGCTAGGGCTGCGTACATCCGTCCCGTCCCACAACCCCAATATTCCATATCGAGGCACCGCGCAGTGCCGATCAGGCAGCATAGAAGACCTGAAGCGCATCAGGGATCAGCTTCTCGCTAGAGACTGGACACACATGGAAGAGGAAGACGAGGTGCTTCCAAAGAGTAGCTCCAGAACTCCGAGGTGAATCGTGGGGCTGTTGAAAGCACGCGCAGGCGCGAAGGCGAAAAAGGGGGGATAGAAAGTATACGGCAGGCCCTCGGCGCGTTNNGTTGTAGGCCCACCGGTCGAAACGATTTTGGAGATATTCCGTCTGCGGGCTGTTCGACGGCTCAGAGGGAGCTCCGCAGTGAGAGATCCCGAATCCCCAGCAAACCGGCCATAGGAGGCAAATGCTCATGAGAAAGAAAAAAGTCGTGGATGTGAGCTTGATTGGAGGATGGGTCGGACTGTTCAGCAGCCCCCGCAGAGATTCCAAAGGAATCACCGCGCTGATGATCGCCGTCGTTGGCAACCAGAATCGCTTCGAACAATCAGAACCCCAAGGTGATCGCCACACTCCTGAAGGCTGGCGCGGGCATCGAGGCGCGGGACAATGACGGCAGGACAGCGCTGATGTGGGCCGCCCGGCACAACGAGAATCCCGAGGTAATCATGGCGCTGTTGAAAGCAGGCGCAAACGCTAAGGCGAAAGACAGTAAGGAAAAGACAGCCTTTGATTACGCGAAGGCCAATAAGATGCTGAAGGGCACCGACGCTCTTCGACAGCTTCAGGAAGCGTTACAGTAAGGGAGAAGGGTCTGAGGAAGAGGATGCAAAGATACGGCAAGCCCTCAGAAAACCCTGCTACGGCCCGCCACGGAGCACGTTTTTCGCGTAGAGGGGCGCGAAAGGCTTCGGATAGACAAATCCACGGGGCGCCCCCCGGACGGAGACCCCACGGGGGAAACGCGCTGTAGGCTGGCCAGCTGCGGCAGGGGGAATGCTGCAAGGGATGTCGTGCGGGGCGCGGATGAGGAAGGAGAGAGGCAATGGGTTTCAAAATGAAGGGGAAGGCGGAAGAGCCAACATCCGCGCCTTCTGGGCTGAACGTGACGCAGGGGCATGCGAAGAGGCGCGAAAAGGAGCTGACGGCGAAGGGACTGAGGCGGGTGACATTCGTTGTGCCAATTGACTTGTGGAAGCGATTCCTTGAGCTGCGCTGCCAGGGCGTGAAACCGAATGACGTGTTCACTCAGTGGTTACAGGAGCAGGCGGGCGCGCGCGGCACGACGTAAGGGCGAAAGACGTCCTGGAAGGCGGGTCAACCTTGGATACGGCAGGCCCTCGGCGCGTTCGTTGTAGGCCCACCATGCGCGTCGTTCAACTGCTGTTCGACGATAAAGGTGCTCCTTGGATTCGTTCGAAAGTCCTTGGACATAAGTTTCTCTGAAAGGGAACCAATTATGGCGTTTCTCGAATCAGTGGTTCACGAAGCATTCGACAAAGTCTCTGGCATATGCTGGTGCACCAGAAAGGAGCACCACCATTTCTATTCCAGTTGCGGGCAAAAACTCAATTGGCATGATCGAGGCGAAAAACTGCCGACAGGCTGGGAAGCGCACGATATCACGGCAGCTATTGTAGGCGGAAAAGATATACCCTCGAACTGTGAGATACTCTGCCAAAAGTGCCACAAGCAGACACGGAGTTACGGAGAATAGCCGACGCTTAGGCCAGCGTGTATCCAGCTCGTTTGTCGTCTGGTTCGACCAGGAGAGGGGACGGCTTCATGAGAATGCCCTCAGGGGTTAGCTCTATAAGTGCGGCCTCGTAGCCTCCACGGAACAAAGCGGCGGCGCTGTTTCAAAGGGCCGTACCGGGTGCACCGCCCCACCACCCGCCGCGGGATCTCCCCCGTACCATGGAGCCATCGCATATCATGAGCGGCGAGAAGCTGGCGACAAAGTCAAGGAGATATGTTCAGCCCAGCCCCGGTATCCGTGAGCTCCACGGTTTGTAATCTCGCCCTGCGAGTGCCACTGGATTTCTCTTCGGAGTATAGGTGCCCTTGGCGCGTAAGTTTACAATCAGAGAGGAGCGGGGGATGATAGAGGTCCTGTGTCCTTATTGCCAGAAGAAGATGATCGAGACCGATATGGGCGATCAGTGGGCCGAGTATTTTTGCGAAGAGTGTAAATCCCAGAGAGTTGTGATGAGGAAAACGGAGCGAGAATTCCAGAGGCGTTCTGACGGGTGGTTATGACGCCGGTTGTTTTCAACGCAGAGCGAGGGAGCAGGTTATGAGCGACGACGAGGACCTTGAAGAAGACGATTTCGACGGGGAAGATGAGGACGACGAGGATGAGAGCGACGCAAAGCTCGACGACGATGAAGAACAGGACGAGCTCCCCGACGAGGAAGAAGCCGAGAAACGGGGCCGGGACGAACAGAGAGCTCCCGGAACAGTTCCCGACCCTGCCCGGCGGTTGACCTGTCCCGAGACCCAGTGACCGGCAAGCGCTGGATTGTGCACCGCAGAACCTTGCCGAAAGATTCCGAAGCGTAGGGGCGTTTCGATCACGGGAGATCTATAGAAAATTACAGGTCCGCTACGCTCCAATGGGTTTTCCGATAATCATGCATTGGAGCGTGAATCTTCAGCTCACATTTTCCGTGACAACCGCTCATTATCGGGGAAAAGGGCGGAAAAGACCCACGCGCGGAAGCCATTTCCCCTCTCCGTGACAAGATCCCGCCGGCGAAAATCTGGGGCCCTTATTGTATGATCCTTGGGCAAGGAGGAAAATATGATGCGTGACCTAACGGAGACGAAGGATCAGATCAAAGTGGGCATTGAAAAAGCTGTCCGCGGCGAACATGACAAATGGCAAATCGGAATCACGAACGATCTTGAAGCAAGAAAAGCAGAGCACAAAACAAAAGGGCATGCTACTAAAGACTGGACATGGTGGCAGGCAAAATCATTGGAAGATGCACGGGAGATCGAGAATTACTACATCAACGAAAAGCTGGGCAAAAAAATGAAAGGTGGCACCGGAGGTGATCTCGAAAACACCTCTGTTTTCGTCTACATTTTTCTGGCGAGATAGTGGCATCTCTGAGCTGGACGCCCCGATGCCTCTGTAACGCGCGTGGGGGGCCGTATTCGAATCGGACGTGAAAAATCCATGCGGCCCCCCCCCATACCACCCCGTCCCCGGACGCAACCTACGCACGGCGCTCTGTAAAGCCCTGCCC
>PMZS01000154.1 GCA_003170115.1 Spirochaetaceae bacterium | reverse complement strand
GAGGAAGAGGAGGAAGAGGAAGAGGAAGAGGAGGAAGAGGAGTACGAGGAGGAAGACTACCTCGATGAAGATGACTTCAACGTCGACGAGGATCTCGACTACGAGGATTTCGACCAGTAAGTGACCTGCACGGCCTTGAACCACAGCCGTTCGAGGTCGTAGAAATCGCGCTGTTCTTTTTCCATCAAGTGAATCACGAAATCACCGCAATCCAGAAGCAGCCATCCGGTTTCCGCTCTCCCCTTGTGCCCGCCGTTGAGGGGGCGAATTCCCTGCTCCCTCAGGAACACGGCCAGTTCCCTGTGCAGTCCCGCCAGGTGGGCGCTGCTCCGCGCCGTCGTGATAATGAAGAAATCGGCAATGGGAGAAACCCCACGGAGGTCCAGCACTACCGTGTCCTCCCCCTTGTGATCGGCGATCAGCCGCGCGGCCTGCAGCGCCGCGTCGCTGTTACTTGACGTATCGGCCATCGAAGTCCTTGCCGAGGATCACCGTCACATCCACGGCCTGGTCCACCTGTGGATCGGGCTTGGAGAAAATGCGTGTGGCGTGGATGATGTCCGCAACCTTCTTCGCGTTGTCCAGATTCCCCTTGCGGTCCAGCACGACGGTATTGGTGTACTGGTCGTTGTCCGCGTTGTTCGGTGCCATGACTTCCAGGTCGTAGCTCTGAAACAGGTCCCGGGCCCTGTTTGCAAGACCCGCCGTCCTGGTTCCGTTGAGCACCTCCACGGTAATGGTCAGAGCGTCCGGAGAAACAAACTCGCTGGATGCGTTGGCGGCCATCGCCTGTTTCACCGACTGCTTGAGCAGCTCACCGTCCTGGTGGGGGAAGAGAAGATCTCGTCCGTCCACGGAACGGGTCGTTCCCAGCACGCGCTGGAGCACCATGCGCTCGGAATCGAAGCGTCCCATCTCCGCGACGAAGGAGGACAGCGCCCTTCCGGGCAGATCGGTGCGCAGAAGGGAACGCAGCATGCGGAAGGGTCCGCGCTGGAGGAGAAAGGCCTCGTTTTCCCCCAGTCCCTTGAGGAAGGCCTGGAGGAATTTCTGCCGCCGGCCGATCGCATCCGCATCGGTCTCCAGCGGGTCCTGGTAGCTTATGAACTCCCGCGCCTTGTCCCCGTCCAGCGTGACACTTCCGGAGGGAAGCAGGACACGGCGTCCCTGGAGGGTGAGATCGACGGGATTGGGGATGAACACTTCGACACCTCCCATCAGGTCGACCAGGCGTCCTGCCTCGTCGAGGCCGATGTCGATAACCCCGTGCAGGGGTGCGCCAAGCAGATCTTCCACTTTGCGTTTCAGCGGGAGCACGTTCGCGCGGCGGTAGAGGGCATCGATGCCTTCCACGCGATTGATCGTCGCAATGACGCTGCCGAGGTTCGGTGGGACAAAGAAAAGCGAGCCCTTGCGAGTGTCCGGATTGTAGAAGAAAACCTCCAGGAACAGCGCCTTCTCACCGTCGGAGAAAATGAAGAGCATGTTCAAGGGCTGCTTCTTCTTCAACGAGTCCGTGATCTGGTCTATCCGAAGTTGGAGCACGGCGTAGACACCGGTGCCCGCGATGATGACCAGGATGAGGATCAACAGAATGATGCTCCTGTCGGTCCTCCGGCTCCTTCTCTCAAGCATGCGTCGTCAACTCCTCGCGAAGGGCCTGCGCATCCACGGCGACCTCTTTCGCCGCGGCCCGCACGAAATGGATCTTGCGCTCCAGCACGGCAAGCACCATCTCGTCGAGGCTCAGCCCCAGGGTCCGCCGGCGGAACTCCGGGGACACGAAGTCTCGTTTGGGTTCCAGAAAATCCGCGGCGAACACGATCTTCGAGATTGGGCCCATGGCTCCGCGGCCCGTGACGTGGTCCCGGATGGCCTGGAGGGTCTCCGCGTCCTTGAAACCCGTGTGCTTCATGAGGATCGCGGCGGCGGCCCGCCCGTGAAGGAGCAGGGGGTTGGCCTTCTCCCAGTCCCGGAGGGGCAGGCCGTCCGTCTCAGCCAGGAGGAGCATCTCGGAAATGTCCAGCTCGCGTGCGAGGTCATGCGCGATACCGGCAATATATCCCTTCTCCTCGTCAGCATGGAAGCGGTCACACAGCTCACTGGCGAGCCGGGCCACCTCACGCGAGTGGTTGAGCCGCGGGCGGGAAAGACTCGCCTCGACGAGGGCCGCGGCCCTCGATCTCCAGACGTTTCTGTCATCCATAGAGGTTGTTGTCCCTGATATATGCAAGTACGGCATCCGGCAGGAGGTAGCGAACCGCGCGGCCCTCCCGGATCCTGCGGCGAATTTCCGAAGAAGAAATCGGAAGCACCGTGTTGGTGATGACTCTGTGAGGATAATTCATGGCAGGGGGCCTCTCCAGAGTCCGCCGCGCGACAATGATGTCCACGATATTGACAAGCTCCTTCACGTTCTTCCAGGACGGGAATCCGGCCACGAGATCATCGCCAATGACGAAACCCGGCCGTCCCTCGATGCCGTGCCGGGCAATCAGGCTCGAGACCGTTTCAATGGAATAGGAAGGCCCGCCGCGATCGACCTCACCCGTGTCCACGATGAACCTCTCGTTGCCCGAGACAGCGATGCGGAGCATATGGATGCGGTGGACCGCGTCCAGGACCGGCGCCGGGTCCTTGTGCACGGGCTGGTTGGCGGGCACGAATATCGCGCCATCGTACCCGAACGCCGCCCGCGCCTCTTCCGCGACGAAGAGGTGGCCGTAGTGTACCGGATTGAACGTTCCGCCCAGAACGACTGCCTTCATTTCGGGGCGTCTCCGGCAGTTGCCGCCGCGGCGGCTCCCACAAGAGTCCGTATTGCCGCAACCAGGAGCGCAAGTCCCTCGCGGGAGAACGAGGAAACTGCCACGAAGCCGCCGGCCGGACAGGCATCGGTCAAGGACGCATGTCCCGCCGTGGATTCGGGGAGGTCGAGCTTGGTGCCGACAACGAGCCTCGGCCGGGACGCAAGCGCCGGCGAGTAGGTCTCCAGCTCCGCCTCGAGCAGCCGCACTGTGCCCAGGCAGTCGCTCGATGTGAGGTCGACCAGAAAAAGGAGGGCGGCGCATCGTTCGACGTGCCGCAGGAACTTCAACCCGAGTCCCCGACCCTGCGAAGCGCCCTCGATGATCCCCGGGATGTCGGCGAGGATGACGTCCCTCTCTGGAAGCCGCAGAAGACCGAGGTTTGGCGTGCGCGTCGTGAACGGGTAGTCGGCGATAAGGGGATGCGCGTTTGTGAGAACCGAAAGGAGCGTCGACTTGCCCGCGTTGGGCATTCCGACAAGCCCGATATCGGCGATAAGGTGCAGCTCCGCCTTCAGATCGCGGGTTTCGCCCTCGATGCCTTTCTGGGCGTACCGCGGAGCCTGGTTGACCGCGGTGGCGTAGTGAGAGTTGCCCTTGCCGCCCCGGCCTCCGCGGAGATACAGGAAACTCTCGCCGTCATGGGTGAGATCGGCGACCGTCGAACCCGTCTCCGTGTCCCGCAGCACCGTGCCCGGCGGCACGGGAACCACGACGTCCGCGCCGTCTTTCCCGTGCATGCGCTGTCCCATGCCGCGTCCGCCGTTGCCCGCCTTGAAATGTCTTTTCAGCTTGAGGTGAGAGAGGGTCTTCAGGTTCAGTCGGACGGTGAAAACGACGTCCCCGCCCTTTCCACCGTCCCCGCCGTCGGGGCCGCCGCGCGGCACGTACTTCTCCCTTCGAAAGGACACGGCCCCGTCGCCGCCGCTGCCGGACGAGACGACGATCGTGGTCTCATCCACGAAGCCGTTCACGCGGTCTCAGTTCTTGGCGGGCTGAACGGTGACGTAGTTCCTTCCTCTGCGGGTGTGGTAGACCACGTGCCCGTCGATCATCGCGAACAGCGTATCGTCCCGGCCCCTTCCGACGCTGTCACCCGGGTGGAACTTTGTGCCCCTCTGGCGGACGAGAATGGTCCCCGCCAGGACGAGCTGTCCCGCATACCTCTTGATTCCCAACCTTTTCGACTGCGAATCGCGGCCGTTCTTCGCCGCGCCGCCTTTCTTACGTCCCATCTCAGACCTCCGTCGTTTCAGTCCGCACGACAATTTCGCGCGGAAACTCCTGCGCGAGATCCCTCAACCCCCGCAGGAGGAAATCGGTCATTCCCCTCAGCCACCCGTTATCCGCATCCGCCGCGGAGGGCCCGAGGAGGAGATTCATCTCCCCCCGCGCGCCCGCCCCACCCGCCGTGATGAGGCCTCGCTCGGCGAACAGCCGGCCCGCTGTCCGCAGCAGCGATGTCGCGGCGGCGCAGGCGATGTTCCGCCCCGCTTCATCGAGGCCCGCGTGCCCGTGTGCATCAAAGCCCCGAAGGGTACCCCGGGGGGACAGGACGAGCCGGATGCGCAGGACGGGAGTCTCAGCCGAGCCCGTTGAAGCCCTCTACTTTGATGGTGGAGAACTGCTGTCGATGTCCGAACCTGCGGCGGTAGTTCTTCTTCTTCTTGAACTTGCCGAACACGAGCTTCCGTCCCCTGCCCTCGCCTTCGACGACCGCCATGACGGACACGCCGGGAACGTAGGGACTCCCGATGCTGGTCGAGCCGCCATCTGACACCATGAGCACGGAGGAGAATTCCACCTTCTCTCCCGCGTCCTTTGAAAGGTGATCCACCTTCAGGACGGCTCCCTGTTCCACCTTGTACTGTTTGCCCAGAATGTCAACGAGAGCATACATACCATTCCACCCCTGCCGCTATCTTCGATCGCGCGCGACGCGCACGGACACGCCGCCGCGAACTCCCGTCAGGCGCGCCATGAGATTCAGCGTCCACTGTACCGGGGAAGCGCCGCGCTGGTCAAGTGCTTGAGGAGGTGGTGTCCTTGAGGAGGTGGTCGCTGCGGGACAGAAAAGCGCGGGGGCGGGGGTCAGGTCTCGTCTTCGTCGGAGGTCATGAGAAACTTCAGCTCCTCCGCGGAAACTATATGCTCTTCATCCGGTGACGCTTTGCCCTCGAGGAGAAGCTTGATCTCTGCGATGTCGCGGGCATGCGCGTCGCGGATTCCGCGGAGGCCGGGGAGCTTCTCGAGCAAGGCCTCTGAAAGGGGGGCCCTTCCGTCCAGCACCGTGTCCAGAGCCTCCGCGAAGTACCGCTTGAGCTTCGCGAGCTCCTTCAGATGGTCCTTGCGCTTCACGTACAGCGAGCTCTCCCGGAGGCTCCTGTAGAGACTCCCGGTGATGGAATCTATCCATCCGATGTCGCCGGCGATCCGGTCCGCGAACAGATCGGGATCCACCTCCAGCTTCAGGGCGTCCTGCAGGCAGCGAACCTGCAAAGCGACGGTGAAAATGTCGTCCTCGTAGTTTATTCTCCGCGTCATCTCGCCTACTCCGATGATCGGCGTTTGTCCGGGGTCACTTGACACTCGCCTCCCCCGCCGTTATGTTGGCTTTTACCTCTTTACTCGCGCCCCGAGCGCGAGTCGTTCGTCCAAAGGGAGGAAAGACAGGATGAAGACTTACGAGGCAGTCGTGATCTTCGCCAGCGACGAGTCCCAGCACCAGGCGGGACGGGAATTCCTGCGAAAGGAATTCGAGGGCGCCGGCATCACGATCAAGAAGGAAGAAGACATGGGGGACAGGCTCCTTGCCTACCCCGTCCGAAAGAACGACCGGGGACGCTACGTCCTCTATGTCGTTGAGAGCCCCCCGGAACCGCTCAAGGCCCTCAACAAGGCGCTGAAGCTCAGACCCGAGATACTGAAGTACCTCTTCGTCCGACAGGACAACTAGGTTTCCTCGGAGGGCGCGATGGCAGACATCAACCATGTCGTTCTCGTCGGCCGGCTGACCCGGAACGCGGAGCTGAAATACACGAACAACGGCGCCGCGGTGTGTAAATTCGGCCTCGCCATCAACCAGCGCCGTAAGAAGGACGACCAGTGGGTGGATGAGGCGCATTTCTTCGACATCGTGCTGTGGGGAAAGACGGGCGAGTCCCTGAACCAGTACCTCGTCAAGGGAAAACAGGTGGGCATCGAAGGCCAGCTCCGGCAGAACCGCTGGGAGCAGGATGGGCAGGCCCGCAGCAAGGTGGAGATCTTCGCCACCAACGTCATGCTCCTGGGAAGCGGGAGCGGCGGCCGCCAGGGACAGGTCGCGCCGGCAGATCCGGGCGTGGCCCGCCCGGAGCCACCGGAAGGCGGACCTCCCGCCGACAATTTTGAAGATGATATTCCATTCTGAACTGAGAGCAGGAGAGGAAACCGATCATGTCAGATAACCAGAACACACCGGAATCAACGCCGCGCCCACCGGAAGGAGCCCCGGCAGGAGCGGACCGGCCGCAGTCGGATCGTCCGCCCGGTGACCGTCCGCA
>PMZS01000273.1 GCA_003170115.1 Spirochaetaceae bacterium | reverse complement strand
CTCCCGGCTCATGAACAATGGCATCGGAAAAGACCGCACCCGTGAAGACCACCGGGAGCTCTCCAACCAGCTGTACTCCAGCTACGCCAAGGGCCAGGACACGCGGCGCCTGGTGGCCATCGTGGGCGAGGAGGCACTGGGCGAGCTCGACCGGAAATACCTGCGTTTCGCGGAGGAGTTCGAGCGTTCACTGATACACCAGGGCGGCGCCGAAAGATCAGTGGAGGAGACGCTGGACCTCGGATGGAAGATCCTGGGCGGTATCCCCGAATCGGAGTTCCGCCGCATCCGACGCGATTTCATCGAGAAGTATCGCGTGAAAAGCGGCGCCACGGCGGCGGAGACATAGAGTGGAACAGATCAGCCCGACGCGCTCCGAGCTTCTCTCCCGCAGGGCCCAGATCAGGCTGGCGCGGCAGGGGGCCGACCTCCTGCGCGGAAAGCGGGAGGCGCTGGTGCGCGAGTTCCTCTCCGAGCTGCAGAGGTTCGCGGACACGCGGGAGGCGCTGGCGAAAGAGCTCGGCCGGGCCAGGCAGTCCCTCATGCGCGCACTGGCCGTGGATGGCCCGGAGTCCCTTGCCTCGGCCGGCCTTGCCAGCGTTCGGACGATAGAGCTCCAGACCACGCAGCGCAGCATCTGGGGAACGAAAATCGTGGAGGTCGCCACGGACTACGTGCCGCGCACTTCGGAGGAAAGAGGATTCAGCGCGGCCGGGGCGAGCGCCCGCATCGACGAGACCGCGGAGCGCTTCGAGGCCGCGCTGGAGCTTCTCCTGCGCGCGGCGCCTCTGGACCGCAAGCTTGCCCGGCTCGCGGAGGAAATCCGCAGGACATCGCGGCGGGTGAATGCCCTGGAGCAGCGCATGCTGCCGTCCCTGGAGGAACAGGTGCAGTACATCCGGGGCGTGCTGGACCAGCGCGAGCGGGAGGACGTCCTCCGCCTCAAGCACCTGAAGAGGATGCGTTCGTGAACGGCCGTGAGAGGGGGGCGCCGCGGTGCAGCTGTCGGAGCTGATCCAGGAGGAAGTGATCAAGGTTGGCCTCGGAGCCCGTGACAAGTGGGAGGCCATCGACGAGCTGGTGGACGTGCTCGTGGCGGCTCACGAAATCCGGCTGGCCGACCGGCCCGCGGTGATAGAGGCGGTGAGGATCCGTGAGCGCTCCTTCAGCACGGGACTGAAATACGGCCTTGCGGTGCCCCACGGGAGCGTGGACTGCGTGCAGGAAATCGTCGCGGCGCTGGGCACATCCGCCGAAGGCATCCCGTTCGAGTCCGCGGATGGCCAGCCGGCGCGCCTGGTGATCCTGCTGGTGATCCCGAAAGGATCGTTCCAGCAGCACGTCCGCACCCTCGCCGGGGTGAGCCGCCTTGCCACCCGTCCTGAGCTGAGGGAGCGCGTGCTCGCGGCACCCACCGCCCATGACCTCGCCGCGGTGATTCGCGATCTCGAAGCGGGCTAGAGGGGGTCAGCCCGCGGGCTCATCGGCAAGCGTCACGACTTTCAGGAACGTGAAACGGCTGAAGTCGCGGTCCTCGGTAAGAAGGCGCTCGACGCCATGCTCACGGCAGACGGCGGCGATCTGTGCGTCGAACACCAGGTTTCCCGCTGTTTCTCCCGCAACGATGGCAGCCCGAAGCAGAGACCAGTGCGCGGCCGACGTCACGAGGAGGCGCACGGAAGGGCTCTCCAGAAGGGAGTCGATCGCATCGATTGCCTGGGCGATGGTTGAAGGAGGATCAAAGACTCGCCGGTGCGTGGCAATCCGGACAAACTCCCCGAGGCAAAACACGGGGATGCCCCAGGGGCCCGCCCCTTCCGCGAGATGACGAAGCCACAGAAGCGCTCGATCGTGCCGGGTTGATTCCGAGCGATGCGCATACACCAGGACGTTGGTGTCGACGGCGATCATTTTGAGCGCTCCATCGCATCGTAAAGAGAGTCACGGTCCGCCAGGTCGATGCCGGGCCGGGTGCGACCGGAAACGGGATTCCACGCAAGGGAGAAACCGGTTGCACGAGGAGCTTGTCCGGCTACGGCGGCCCGCAGCGCCTCTTCGACCACCTCCGTGATGGTGATGCCCGCCTCCGAGGCCCGCTTCTTCACCCTTTTCATCAGGTCATCTTCGATGTTGAGCGTTGTCCTCATATGCTGAAGCATATATCAAAAGCATACGTATGGCAAATCTGCGCAGGTTCGCGGGAAAAAGACAGGAGCGAAGCAGCCCGAAGAATCCGCCTATCGGCGGCGCTTCAGGAGATGGCGTGCCACGTAGAACACGATCAGTCCGGCCAGGAGCACCACGACGGCAATGTCGATCCAGTGGCTGTAGCGCGTCACCACGGTCCAGTTGTTCCTGAGCACGAAGCCACACCACGTAAGGAATGTGTTCCAGAGTCCCGCCCCGAGGAGCGTGAAGGCGCAGAACGGCACGAGCTTCATCGAGGCCATTCCCGCCGGGATCGAGATGAGGTGACGGACGATGGGGATGAAGCGGCTGATCAGGATCGTCACGCTTCCGCGGCGCTGAAAGAACCGGTCAGTCGCGGCAAGATCGTCTGAATCGAGCAGGAGGTACTTTCCGAAGCGATGGAGGAACGGCCTCCCTCCGAACTTTCCAATTGCATATCCGATGAGAGAGCCCACGATGCTGCCGAGCGTGGCGGAGGCGATCACCCCCGCCCAGCCCAGCGTCTTTTCCGCGACCACGAACCCCGCGAAGGGCATTACCGCCTCGCTGGGCACCGGCAGGAACATGCTTTCCGCCACCATCAGCAGAAACACACCGACATAGCCGATGCTCCCGATGACGTGCGTGCCGAAAGCCGCGAGGGACTCCGTGATCCCCATGCGCCTTAGAAGTTCGCTTCGGATGCCGCCTTTTTGCCGAATCCTCCCCTCTTGGAGTACCAGACGGAACCAAAGATGAGGACCATGCACCCCGCGCCGACAAGGGCCACCCAGACGTTCAGCGTGAGGGAAATGAGCACCGGCGCCGCGAGGAGCGACACGAGGTTGATGACCTTGATCATGGGATTCAGAGCGGGGCCCGAGGTGTCCTTCAGCGGATCACCGACGGTGTCGCCGATGACCGCCGCCTTGTGCGCCTCCGAGCCCTTGCCGCCGTGCATGCCATCCTCGATGGTCTTCTTCGCGTTGTCCCATGCGCCGCCCGAGCTCGCCATGAATACCGCCATGAGCTGGCCCGAAACAATGACACCGGCGAGGAACCCGCCCAGGGCCTCCACGCCGAGCAGCAGCCCGATGGTGAGAGGTGAAAGCACGGCGATGAGCGCGAGGGGAATCAGCTCCCGCTGTGCCGCGGTTGTGCACAATGCCACGGTCTGGCCATAGTCCGGCTTCACCTTGCCTTCCAGCAGTCCGGGAATCCTGAACTGGCGGCGGACTTCCTCCACGATGAGGCCGGCTGCCCGGGCGACCGAGTTCACCGTCAGAGAAGAGAACAGCCAGGGGATGGAGCCGCCGATGAGCATGCCGATGAAAACATTCGGCACCGACACCCTGATGCCCGTGATGGCCATGCGCAGCTGTTCGGGGACGCCCATCACTCTCTGGACGAGGGTGACATCCGTGAGAAACGATCCGAAGAGAGACACCGCGGCGATGACCGCGGAACCGATTGCCACGCCCTTCGTAATGGCCTTGGTGGTGTTGCCCACCGCATCGAGGTCCGCCATGATCTGCCGGGCCTTCTGGTCCAGCCCCGCCATCTCCCCGATCCCGTTCGCGTTGTCCGAGATGGGACCGAAGGAATCCATTGCCACGTTGTTGCCCGTGAGGGTGAGCATCCCGATGCCCGTCATTGCCACGCCGTAGAGCACGTAGGTGACGTCCTGGCCCCAGTAGATGAGGACCGCGGCAAGAATGGTGAGCCCGATCACGATGGCCTGCCAGAAGGTTGCCTCCATCCCTACCACCAAGCCGCGAAGGATGACCGTCGCGGGACCCGTGCGGGTGGCCGTGGCGATATCCTTGACCGGCTTGTGGTGCGTGTCGGTGAAGTATTTCGTCAGTTCATCCAACGCGATGGCCAGCGCAATTCCGACGGCAACCGAGAGGAATGCCCGCCACTCGTGCATGTAGAAAACCGCCAAGAAGAGGAACGCCACCAGCGAAATCGCCGCGCTGGAATAGAAGCCGCGGTTGATCGACGACAGGGCGTTGTCGCTGGCGCCGTCTTTCTTCCCGCGCACCAGATAGGTGCCGATGATTGACGAGAGCACCCCGATACCCCGGACGAGCAGCGGGAAGATGATCCATTTCAGGTCATTGGTGGCCATGACGAGGGCCACGCCGAGGATCAGCGCCGAGACGATTGTCACTTCGTAGGACTCGAAGATGTCCGCGGCCATACCCGCGCAGTCACCGACGTTGTCCCCGACGAGGTCCGCGATGACCGCCGCGTTCCGCGGGTCGTCTTCCGGCATGCCTGCCTCGACCTTGCCGACGAGGTC
>PMZS01000382.1 GCA_003170115.1 Spirochaetaceae bacterium | reverse complement strand
CCATCTTTCCCTGAGGACTTCGAGAACTTCCTTTTCTTCTTCCTTGCCTATCCATTCGAAACCAGGTCCGGGCATCGAGGAACCTCCTGTTCGGTGAAATGGTTGCTGAAAGCATAACATGCACATGCCTTTTGTCAAGATTTATATGGGAATAGGAATTAAGGCTTTCAAATTCTCAAGAATATGAACTGAGTAATAGTTGATAATGCCATGAATTATGGAGGAAATGTCTTGATATTTTTCCTTCGTAATGTTAAAATTTCACATAAGCATGGACTCCAAGAACAGTTCCCGGAGAGACTTCAAGATTCTTCAGGCCACTTACTTCCTCCTAACACCTACGCGCAACGAGATTGCGCGTTTTACGGGTCGCAGCCCGGTATCCGTCACGGAGACCCTGAACAGGCTGCTTGGCAAGGGCCTCGTGGAAAAATCCGGGAAGACCCAGAGCCGCAGCGGCAGACCCTCAGTCACCTACCGCTTGGGTGCGAAAACGGGATACTCCGTGGGTATCTCGGTGGACGCCACGGGGTTCCGGTTCGTTGCACTTGATGCCCAGCACCAGGTCGTGCAGGAGCTGGATCGGGTGCTCTCTCTGTCGGCGGACCCGTCCTCTCATCTCGACGACATTCTCAAGCAGATCTCCACCGAGCTCGGAGGATTCCTGGCTTCCGCCGGCCTTCGTGATCGGCGCACGCTGGCAATCGGGATCGCCCCGCCGGGCATGGTGGATACGGAGAAGGGCATCTGGCTGCACGGCCTGCAGGTCTCGGGGATCGCCCACGTTGCCCTTGGTGACACGCTGGAAAAGATGTTCGGCGTGACGGTCGTGGTGGAGGATGCGGCGCGGTGTCTCGCGTTCGTGGAGGCATCACGGCGCGCACCGGAGAAAGCGCGCGACCTCGTGTACCTCTACCTCGGACCGGGGGTCGGGGCCGGGATCATGATAGGGCAGGAGCCCTTCCATGGGAGCCACGGAATGGCGGGTGAGGTAGGCCATCTCGTCGTGGAAGAGGAGGGTGCCCGCTGCTCGTGCGGCAATATCGGATGCCTCGAGACCGTCGTCTCCAGCTCGAGCATCCTCCACCGCTTTCAGCAAAGGCTCTCCGAGGGGGTGATCTCGTCCCTTCAGAAACACCGCGACGATCATGGGCTCACGCTGGAAGTGATCCGGGATGCCGCAGCGGCAGGTGACCGGCTTGCCCAGTCCACGCTCTTTGAGCTGGGCACCCTGCTGGGAGACGCGGTGAGCAAGATCATTAAGCTGTACAACCCGCGCACTCTCGTCATTGGCGGGCCCGTGGGGATTCTCGGGGAGCACCTGCGCGAGCCGATGTGGATCAAGGTGAGGCAGAAGGTCATTCCGGAAATGCTGGTGGATCTCGCAATGGAAATTGCTCCTTCCCAGCCGCGCGACGAGGCGGTGGGAGCGGCATGCCTCGCGGAGCGGCGTTTCTGGAAGGACGCGAACGAGCAGAGTATCCGCGGGGACTAGGCGGCTCAGCGCCACCTTTTCCAGGCGTCGATCATCCTCTCCACGGACTCCCAGGGAGTATCGGGGAACACGGCGTCCACAGGGTGCAGGATGAACCTTCCAGTGGGACCCAGCACGTCGAGGGCGTGCTTCACGCCGCGATCGATCGCCGCGAAATCACGGTTGCCCAGCGTGATCGAGCTGATCCCGCCGACGAGCGTCATGGCGCCGGACAGAATGTCACGGATCTTGTCCAGGGAAAGCCCTTTCTGGACAGGGTCGAGGGGATCCACGAAGTACAGAACGTCCACTCCCGCCTCGGCAAGCCGCGGCCCGAGAATCTCCACGCCCGTTGTCATCACGTACGCGAACCTCTTTCCGTGCGCATGGGCGGCAGCGGCGAGGGCGCGGACGTGGGGGAAGACGAACTGCTCGAAGAGAGCGGGGGACCAGAAGTTCGTGGAGGAATACCAACCCCTCTCGACGATGAGATCCACACCGGGGTGCGCCGCGGCCAGCTCCACGCGGGCACGGTCGGTCTCCGTGATCACCTCGAACAGCTCCTGGAATTCCTTCGGGTGGTCCAGGGAGAGCATGATCGCCCCCTCGGTGCCGCAGAACCACACCACGGCGTCCATGCCGAAGCCGGCCCACGCCTGCACGGGAACCTGCTGCCTGTCGCGGAACTCCTTCACCGCCTTCATGCGGTCCGCGAACCACGAGCGGGCCGCGGAGTCGGGGGGGCGGTAGCAGAAGGAGAGAGGCCCGATATCTTGAGGTGAGCTCACCAATTGCCGGATGGCGCGGGGGATGTTGAAGTCCTCCAGAAGAGGAACAACCTCGGGCTGGATGACCCATCCCTCTTCCTGGTGCTCACCTGTCTGGCGGACTTCGTGTCTCAGGATCCCTTTCGGAGTGTGATATTCGCGCAGGAGCACGGGGTACTGCTCGCCGACTTCGGGAGTCCTCCGGGAGTCCTTCAAAGAGACCGCCGGATCGGCGCTCCAGGGCACGGACACATCGAGGATGTCATCGACGCCGAGTGACCGCCAGGCAAGGACCCTGTTGAAATCGTCCTGCAGCGTCCACTCGAAGGGCAGCGTGTGCAGGTGCTCCATGCGCTTGGAGTACCAGTACCTTACCTCTCCTTGAGCATTCTTCCAGCGCAGCGAGGGAGGGACCGGAAGCCCGAAGCACCAGGTCGTGAGCGGGACGTGGTCGGGACTTTTCCCCTGCCATGATGACACGATCCGCTCCATGGTGGTCATCGTCTTC
>PMZS01000270.1 GCA_003170115.1 Spirochaetaceae bacterium | reverse complement strand
GTTGGCACTACAGAAACTGGTCCAGCTGTGAAAAATCCTTCAAATTCCCTGTAAATTCGAGGGGTAGGCCTGCCAAAAGGCGGTCAAAGTGTTAAAGATGGGTCAGGCACACTGCCCATGAAGGTCGGGTGAACGTCGGCGTTTTCTGAAATATCATCCCTGCATGGCGCACTACGCCATCGCGGATGCAGGAGAGAAGAAGCTGCATGCGCTGGAATGCTACGCTCATTTTGATATCGTCACCCTTTCTCCCTCGTTCAGGAAACTCTGTCCCTCCGTGATCACCAGCGCGCCTTCAGAAATCCCCGCGGTGATCTCGGTGACCGCATCGTCGGATATTCCCGTCTGTATCGCGGACTTTTTCACCACGCCGTTCTCGACGACGTAGAGGTACTGCACCCCGCTGTCGGTGACCAGGGCCTGGTTGGGCACCGCAAGGACGCCGGTCCTGCTTTCCACGGGAAACGAGACCCGGGCGAGCATGCCGGGCCGCAGCGCGTCCCCGGGGTTGTTGATACGGACCTTTACCGCATACCCCTGGGTGCGGGGGTCTGCCGCGGGGCTGACCGTGTCCACGATGCCCGGAAGCGCCCCCGTCCCCGCCGACTCCGCGCTCACCTCCACGCGTTCGCCGGGCCGGATTTTCCGCACAATTCCCTCGTCCACGCTCGCATCGGCGGTCACGCTGCTCAGGTCGATGACGACGAACGCCGGGCTCCCGGCGGCCACGAGCTCCCCCGGGTCCACGGCGCGCGTGGCGACAACCCCCGTGAGGGGCGAGACGACAATCGAGTTGGAGAGCTGGGATTCGGCGAGGTCCGACGAAGCCTGGGCCTGGTCGACCTGCGATGAGGCGACACCGGTGGATTGAGGACCGGCCTTCTCCTGGAGCAGGCTCAGGTTCTGTTTCGCCATGTCCAGGGCGATCGCGGCGCCGTCGGCTTTCGCCCTTGCATCGTCGCGCTGCTGCCGGGAGGCGGTTCCCTGGGTGTACAGCTTCTCCACCCTGTCGGCGAGGCCGCGGGCATCATCGTCCTGAACCTGTGCCTGCTTCACCGCGGACTGGGCCTGGATGAGCTGGGAGGAGAGGGAGGAATCGCTGGTGCGGGTGAGGTTCGCCTTCGCGCTGTCCAGCGCGGCCCGTGCCTGGCGCGCCTGGGCCTCGGCGTCTTTCGATTCCAGCGTGAAGAGCACCTGGCCACGGCGCACCTTCTGGCTCACGTCCGCCTGGACCGAAGCAATGCGCCCCGACACCTTGGCGGAAACGACGATCTCCTGCTTCGGTCTGATCCGGGCCGAGTAGTCCTGCGAGACTGAGATGGTCGCGAGCGCCGCCCGGGTCACCGTGACGGTCTTTGCGCCGGCGGGTGCGGCGGGACTGCTCCTGCCGCACGCGGACAGGGCGAGGCACGCCGCGGCCAGGGCCGCCGCCGCGCGGATGGTGCGGGCGCTGAGCCCGGATCTGGTGAACTTCATTGTGTGTACCCTCCCTGTCGCGCCCGCGAGGAACGGAGATCCTCGATGAGCGTGTACACCACGGGCAGCAGGATCGGCGTGAGCAGGGTGGATGTCACCAGGCCTCCGATCAGCACGACCGCCATGCCCGAACGGATCTCGCTGGAGGCTCCCAGTGAGAGGGCGAGGGGAAGCATTCCCACGATCATCGTGACGGAAGTCATCAGGATGGGCCGCAGGCGCGTGATGCCTGCTTCCAGGAGCGCATCCCGGAGCGGCATTCCCCGCTTCATGAGCGTGTGGGTGTAGTCGATGAGCAGCGTCCCGTTTTTCGAGATCAGACCGTCGAGCATGATGAGCCCGATGAAGGAGATGATGTTGATGGTCTTGCCCGTGATGGCAAGGGCGGCGAAGGCGCCGATGAATCCGCAGGGGATGGAGAGCATGCGGATGAGCGGCGTGAGGAAAGACTCGTACAGGACCACAAGGATCATGAAAACCAGGAGGAGGGATGCGGCCAGCGCCCAGGTGAGAGAGCCGAAGGAACTGGACATGTTCGCCTGGTCGCCGGTGTAGCCCACCTGGTAGCCGAAGGGAATGGTGACCCCCGCCATTCCTGCCTTGATATCCGCCGTGAGCGCGCCGAGAGGCCTCCCGGCAGTGTTCGCGGAAACGGTGGCCACGCCCTGCCGATCCCGGCGCAGGATCTGACGGGCGCTGTCCGTCCGGCTGAAGTCCGCAACCTGGGAAAGCGCGATCTGCTGGCCGGCCGTGTTGATGATCTTCAGCGCTCCCAGGTCCTCAGGCCTGCGGAACTGGTCCTGCCGGTAGCGCACCACCATGTCGTACTCATCGCCCGCATGCCGATAGACCCCGGCGTTCGTGCCGGCCAGCGCTGTGCGCATCACCATGGCGATGTCCGAGGTGGCAAGGCCGTAGCTGGAGGCCGCGAGCCTGTTCACGTGCACGCTCACCTCCGTCTGTCCTGCCCGCATCGTGTTGTCCACGTCCGCCGTGCCGGGGACGCTCCGCACCACGTCCTCCACGCGGCGGGCGAGGTCGCGCAGCACGTCGCGGCTGGGCCCGGTCACGTTGATGATCAGGGGCTTGGCGCCTTCGATGGAGGTGCGCGAGATGATCCCCGGCTCGGTGACGGAGAAGAGCACCCCTGGCAGGCCTTTTCCCCATTCGCGCAGCTCCCGGGCGACCTGCGCCTGGCTCTTGCGGCGCCTGGTCTTGTCTCGGAGCTTCACGATGATCTCAGAAGTCGAAGCTGAAAGGTCGCCGCCGATGGTGGCAAATGAATCTTCCACCTCGGGGATCTTCAACAATTGCGCTTCCACGACCTTCACCTTTGCATCCGACTGGGGGAAGCCGGCTCCGGCGCCAAGATCGATGTCCACCACGAGCTTGCCCTGGTCCGCGGTGGGCATGAACTCCGTCTGGACTACCTTCAGGGGAACAAGGGCAATGCTCCCTGCCAGCAGGAGAACCACCGGGAGGATCACCGCGGCCCTGTGGTCGAGGGACCAGCTGAGAAATCGCCGGTAGGTGCCCTTGATGCCGGTCTCGAAGAATCGGCCGAAGCGGCCAGCGGGTTTTTCTTCCATCGCCGCTTCGCGCGCCCGGGCTCCCCTTGCCCCGAGCATCCGCGAAGCCATCATCGGGGTCACCGTGAAGGAGACGAGCAGGGACAGGAGCGTGGCGCAGACCACGGTGAGCCCGAACTCGCGGAAGAACTGTCCCACGATGTCGGTCATGAAGGCGATCGGCGCAAAGACAACCACGTCACAGAGCGTGATCGCCACCGCGGCAAGCGCGATCTCCTTGCGCCCGCTCACCGCCGCGGCACGGGGAAGCTCCCCGAGCGCAATGTGTCGGTCGATGTTCTCCAATATGACAATGGAATCGTCCACGAGAATGCCGATGCACAGCCCCAGCGCCATGAGGGACACGACGTTCAGTGTGAAGTGCAGCGCCCACATTGCGAAGAAGGTTCCCACCAGGGACACGGGGATGGCGACGAGCACGATGAGGGAGGATCGCCAGCGGCGGAGGAAGAGGAAGAGCACCAGAGAGGTGGTGAGAATGCTTTCCACGAGGTTCAGCCGGGTCTCCGCGAGAGACGAGTTGATGAACAGGGTCGCATCGCTTGCCACGGTGACCGAGGTGCCGGGCGGCAGGGTGGGTCCAAGGGCCGCGAGCTCCGCCTTCACGGCGTCTGCCGTCGTCACCACGTTTGCGTCACTTTGCTTCCGCACGAAGATGCCGATGGTGGGATGAGTGTTCAGGCGCACGGCTTCTTTCGGATCGGGGTAGTCCAGCGCGACGTGTGCGAGCTCCGACAGGCGCACGCTTCCGCCTCCCGCGGGGACTCTGAGGCTGCGAACGTCCTCGATGCCGGAAAACTCACCCACGAGCCGCACCGAGAGCTTGCGCGCTTTCTGCCGGATTTCCCCGGCGGGGATGTCGAGGTTTTGCGCCTTCGCCACGGCGAGCAGGGTGCCAGGGCTCACCCCGTAGTACTCCAGCGCCGTCCTGTCCACCGTGATCTGGAGCTCTTTCTTCTGCGACCCGACGATGCTCGCATTGCCCACGCCCGGGAGGCTTTCCAGGTCACCGCGGATCCTATCTGCCTGGTTGGAAAGCTCCTCCGGCGTGCCGGAGCCGGTGACGGAGACGATGAGGATCGGCTGGCTGTTCACGTCGAACTTCGCCATGACCGGCCTCGTGGCCTCCCGGGGCAGCGTGTCCGCGACGCCGTCCAGGGCCTGCTGCACGTCGATCACCGCGGAGTTCATGTTGGTGGACATCGTGAACTGCAGAATCGTATAGCCGAATCCGGTGCCGGATGTGGACCTGATGGTCTCGATGCCGTTTATTCCCGAAACCGCGTCTTCTATCGGCTTGATCACCTCCTTGTCGACTTCTTCCGCGCCTGCGCCGGCGTAGGTGGAATGGATGGAGATGACGGGGGTGTTCACGGCGGGGAAGAGATCGGCGCCCAGGTTCACATAGCCCACGACGCCCAGGCCCACGATGAGTGCAACACCCATGAGGATCGCCGTGGGACGCCGGACGGACAGATCGGTGATGTTCATGGCATCTCCCCGGTGAGGCGCGCGATGTCCGCCAGAGATTCCTCGCGCGTGAACTGGGCAAGCAGCCGGTCCAGTTGTGCGGTGCCGAGGAGGATCTGCGCGCCGTGCAGGTCTTCACGACTGGCCATCCCATTGTCCACGGAGACCTGCGCATTCCTCAGGCGCTCGGCCGCGTATTCTTCCTTCGCCTGTTTTTCGGCGAGATCCGCCTCCGCCTTCACCGCGGCGTCAACCGCGCCGCGGACCGTCAGGCGCGTGAGCTTTTCCTGTTGTTGCAGGGCCTGGCCCGCCATCTCCGTGTCCTTTTCGGCCTGGCCTATCCGGGCCGCGGACTCCATGCCGTCGAAGACGCTCATCTTCACCCCGAGGGAGATGACGAGGTCCAGGTTCCAGGTGCTGTTGTTCCACTGCCATCCCGAATAGGGAAGGTCCTCCTGGCCGGTCACACCGAAGCTCACGCCCAGGGAGACGTCGGGGCGGAGGATCGATCCGCCCTTCTCAATGGCGAGCTTCTTCCGCGCCTGGTTCTGCCGGGTGCGGGCGGCGGCCATGTCCGTGGAGGCGTCCCTAGCCCGGACGCGCAATGACTGCTCATCAAGCGTGGGTGCCGTGTCGCCAAAACTGCTCGCAAGCATTATGCCCGATGGGTCGAGCCCGGTGAGAACGCCGAGATTTTCCAGCGCGGTTTCCCCGCTCTGCTCCGCCTCGGTGAGACGCGCCTCGATCTGCGCACGGCGCGACTGCGCTTCCAGCACCGCCTCCGTTGTGATGGAGCCCTGATCCAGGGCGGTCTGCCTGTCCGCGACGATCCGGGCGGCGGTGTCTGCTATCCGGCGGAGCACGGTCCCGGACTCCCTGGCCAGGAGCGCGCTGAAGTAGGCGCGATGCAC
Source organism: Spirochaetaceae bacterium (assembly GCA_003170115.1). GTDB lineage: Bacteria > Spirochaetota > Spirochaetia > SZUA-6 > Fen-1364 > Fen-1364. The sequence goes on along the minus strand of PMZS01000270.1, from coordinate 5,114 downwards.
CTGGCGCTCGATTTCCCTGCGCTGTGTCACCAGGTCCGTGCCGGCGGACTCCACCTGCAGGGCCGCGGCATCGATCGCGTTGCGGATTTTTCCCCAGGTGAACAGCGGCTGGGACAGGGAGGCGCTGACGGAAAAGTAGTCGTGCAGCTGGGACCCGATCGTGAAATCATTCTGGGGGATGGGGAAGGGCACCTCATTCAGCTGGCCGGCCTTCACGGTGTAGCCGGTCGGCGGATTCACCAGGTAGGAGCCCGATACCTGCAGGTCCACATGGGGCCATGCCCGGCCTGCCGCCTCGTCCACCGCGAGCCGCGATTTCTGCATCGCAAGCTCCCGGATCCGGATCGCCTCGGAGGAGGACTGTGCGAACCGGGAAGCCTGCTCGATGGTGAGACCCGTCGCAGCCTGGCCTGGCGCGGGTGAGGAAGCGCAGAGAAGGGCAATGCCGGCAAGGCCAATCCACGCGGGGCCGCGCGTGCCGCGCGTGCCGCGCGCGACGCACCAATTCATGTCAGCCCTCCGCCACCATTCGGATAATCGTTTCTTTCAACTGGTCGATCTCCCTGTCCACCTGTGCCGGCTCGGCAAGGGCCGCGGAGAAGAGCACACCGATCACCGTCACGCGGATGAGGAAGCGCTGCTGGGCAGGATCCGTGGTCAGGTGCGCGGCGCTCTCGGGCCGGTCAGCGAACAGGCGGTCCAGGAGCCGGCACAGCTCGAGAAGGCTCTGCTGGAGAATCTTCATCTGGGTCGACTCGAAGAGCATGCCGCGGAGGAGTGGCAGGGAGATCTTGAGATTGCTGAAGCCGATCTCGATCACCTGCCGCACCCGCGCGTCGGCCGGCTCCGGGGACTCGGCGATTTCCCTGATCTGCCGGAGGAAGCGGTTCCACCCCTCCTGGGCGGCTGCACGAAAGAGGTCCCGCTTGTCGTTGAAGTAGGTGTAGATGGTCCCCGAGGAGATTCCCGCTTTCTCGGCGATGTTCTTGATGACGGTCGCCTCGTAGCCGATGTCGCCGAATACGGCAAAGGCTGCCTCGATGATCTGCGCGGGCTTTTCCTTGTCTCTGGTTCTTGCCATGGCGCCTTCCTCTTTCGCGGTCGTATAATGATTGAAGGTTCAATTAAATTATACTGACTCAAGTAGCTGGTGCAAGAGCCTTCTGCTTTCAGGCACCGGAGGTTTCGGCTATACTGGAGCTTCCATGAAGAACGCGGGATTGCTCACGCGCAGAAGGGAAATGACGCATGGCCGACACCAGACGGTTCATTGAAGAGCTGCATCGCGCCTGGCGGGATGAGAAAGGAGCGGCGCTCACCTACGCGGCGGCGGCGGCGAAGGAGACGGACATGCGCCGTCGTGACATATTTTTGCGGATGGCCGCGGAAGAAGAGAAACATGCGGAACGCTGGGAGGCGCGGCTGCGCGAACTGGGCGAGGCCGCCGGCCAATATTCCGAAACCGAGACCGAGGTGCGGAAACGCCGGGAGCTGGTGGCAAAAGATCCGTTGATCATCGCCTCCACGATGGCGGCGGCGGAAAGCAGCGCGGACGGCGCCTACGAGGTGCTCGCGTCCCTCGCGCCGACCGAAGGGGATCGCCGCGCTTTTGCCGAGGCGGGCATGGCGGAACGGGCGCACGACCGTGTGCTCAAGGACATGGCCGCGGGCAGCGAACATCCGCAGAGCGCACTGGACCGGATCCTCGGCCGCGAACGCCACGTGCGTGGCGGTGGATGGATCGGCCAGGCCATCTACGGAATCAACGACGGCCTTGGTGCGGCCTTCGGCGTGGTGAGCGGCGTTGCCGGAGCCACTCACGTGAACAGCTCCTTCGTGCTGCTGAGCGGCTTCGCCTCCATGGTGGCCTCCGCCCTCTCGATGGGAAGCGGCGCGTATCTCGCCGTGAAATCGGAGAAGGAAGTGCACGAGGCCGAGCTCGGCCGGGAACGGAACGAGATCAAGGAACATCCCGAGGAAGAGCGGGAAGAGCTCTCCCTGTTCTACCAGCTCAAGGGGTTCAGCGAAGCTGAGGCTAACGCCATGGCGGCGAAGATGGCCGAGAACCCGGAAGAGATGCTTCGCACCCTCGCCCATGAGGAGCTGGGGCTCTCCGAGCAGGCATTCGCGAATCCGTTGCGCTCCGCGGCCAGCGCCACCGTGGCCACCGCGGTGGGAGCCGCGGTTCCCGTGCTCCCGTACCTGTTCACCGGCGGGGTTACGGCGCTGGTCACCTCCTTCGTCATCAGCACCCTCGCGCACTTCGCCGTGGGTGCGGCCAAGGTCGTCGTGACGGGACGTTCGTGGTGGAAAAGCGGGCTGGAAATGATGGTGATCGGGCTCGCCGAGGCGGGGATCACCTACGGCATCGGGCTCCTCGTCGCGCCCCTTCTGGGATAGGGACGCCGAGGGGAAAGGATTCTTGACCAACGTGGCGATCCGTGGCAGAGAAAGACGGAGGTAAGACATGACGGGCACGCACAGTCTGGGAGAAAAGGTTCGCTCGATCCGCGAATCTCGAAGCATGACGGTGGAGCAGCTTGCCGAGCGCGCCGACCTGGCGCCTGGGCTGGTGGCGCAGATCGAATCCGGCTCCCTCATTCCGTCTCTCAGTCCCCTGATCCGGATCGCCCGGGCACTGGGCGTCCGCCTGGGCACTTTCCTTGACGACGAGGAGCACGTGGGGCCCGTTGTCTCTCGTGTCGGCGAGCACGAACGGGTGGTTCGCTTTTCCGGCAGGGACCACCCCTCCCACAGCGACCTCGATTTCTTCTCCCTCGCGGCCAACAAGGCCGGGCGGCACATGGAGCCTTTCCTCATCGACATCCATCCCCTCTCCGCCCAGGCACCGCGTGCCTCGGCGCACGAGGGAGAGGAGTTCATCTACGTGCTCTCGGGCGAGGTGGAGGTCACCTACGGCAAGGACCTCTACCGCGTGAAAGCCGGGGACAGCATCTACTACGACAGCATCGTGCCGCACCACGTGCACAGCGCCGGTGACCAGGAAGCGCGCGTCGTCGCCGTGGTGTACGCGCCATGATGACCGAAACACTCGGCGCGGTTCTCGAAAGCCAGGCGGCCCGCTTCCCCGCGAAAGATTTCATCGTCTTCCCCGACCGCAACCTGCGTTTCACCTACGCATCGTTCGACGCCCGGGTGAATACGCTCGCCCGCGGGCTTCTGGCCATCGGCCTTGGCAAGGGCGACCACGTCGGCATCTGGGCCACCAATGTGCCGGACTGGCTCACCTTTTTCTTCGCCTGCGCGAAAATCGGCGCGATCACGGTCACGGTGAACACCTCATACCGGACCCATGAGCTGGACTACCTCGTGCGGCAGTCCGACATGAAGGCGCTGTGCCTCATCAACGGCTTCCGGGACAGCGACTACGTGGCCATGGTGAACGAGCTCATTCCCGAGCTGAAGCTCTGCGAGAGGGGAACGCTTGCCTCCGCCCGGTTCCCGAGGCTTCGGTCCGTGATCTTCATGGGGCCGGAGAAGCACCGGGGCATGTACACGACACCCGAGCTCCTCCTGCTGGGGGCGCACGCCCCGGACGGTCCCCGCGCAAAGGCCGCGGCCGGCCTCGCCTCCGACGAGGTGATCAACATGCAGTACACCTCGGGCACCACCGGCTTTCCCAAGGGGGTGATGCTCACCCATTGCAACATCCTCAACAACGGTTTTGCCATCGGGGAACGGCAGAAGTTTTCCGCCGATGAGCGTGTCTGTCTCCCGGTTCCCCTGTTCCACTGCTTCGGCCTGGTGCTCGGCGTGATGGCAATCGTGACGCACGGGGCCATCGCGGTAATCGTGGAAAGCTTCGATCCCCTGCTCGTCCTTGCCTCCGTGCAGAAGGAGAAGTGCACCGCCCTGTACGGGGTGCCCACGATGTTCATCGCGGAGCTGAATCACCCCATGTTCCCGATGTTCGACCTCGGGAGCCTCCGCACCGGCATCATGGCGGGCTCTCCCTGTCCCGCCGAGATCATGAAGCGCGTGATCTCCGAAATGCACGCGTCGGAGATCACGATCGCCTATGGGCTCACGGAAGGCTCGCCGGTCATGACCCAGACCTCCACGGACGACCCGATCGAGCTGCGCGTCTCCACCGTGGGACAGCGCCTGCCGGGCATCGAGGTGCGCATCGTGGACCCCGAGACGAACACCGAGGTGCCGCCGGGCACCCAGGGGGAGGTCGTCTGCCGCGGCTACAACGTGATGAAGGGCTACTACGGCATGCCGGAAGAGACCGCGGCCGCCGTGGATCCCGAGGGCTGGCTGCACTCCGGAGACCTGGGCACGATGGATGCGGACGGCTACTTCAAGATCACCGGCAGGATCAAGGACATGATCATCCGCGGCGGGGAGAACGTGTATCCGCGGGAGATCGAGGAGTTCCTCCTGACGATGAGCGGCGTGAAGGACGTGCAGGTGGCCGGCGTGGCAAGCCCGCGGTACGGCGAGGAGGTGGGCGCCTTCATCGTCTGCAAGGACGGGGCGCGCCTCACTGAGGAGGACGTCCGCGATTTCTGCCGGGGAAAGATCTCCCGGTTCAAGATTCCGAAATACGTGTTTTTCGTGGAGAACTACCCGATGACGGCGAGCGGCAAGATCCAGAAGTACAAGCTGCGCGAGAACGCTCCCGCGCTCCTCAAGGAGCGGGGAGTGGAGGTCGTGTAGCCAGCAAGCCGCGCGAGGCCTCAGAACTTCAGCACGTTCAGGAGCGCGGTGGTCATCCATGGCACGTAGGTGATGATCAGCACGGAGGCGAGCATGACGAGCTGGAAGGGGATCACGTCCCGGTAGATCCTCACGATCGGTTGCTCGAACCTGTAGGAGGCAAGGAACAGGTTCAGGCCGAGGGGAGGGGTGAGGTACCCGAGCTCCAGGTTGGCCAGGAAGATGATGCCCAGGTGCACGGGGTTGATCCCGTACACGGCACCGAGAGGCGCGATGAGCGGCACAACGATCGTGATCGCGGAAAAGATATCGATGAAGAATCCCTTGATGATCAGGATCAGGTTCAACAGGAGCAGGAACACGTAGGGTGAGACCACGTGCGCCCGGAGCCACTGAGCGAGTGCCACGGGGATCTGCGCATCCACGATGTA